>NZ_JBIVBY010000022.1:69421-125010 GCF_044746405.1 Pseudomonas sp. NPDC086251 | reverse complement strand
AAGCAACCTGCTGCCGAAAACTGCGTAACTCTTTGTTTACCAAGGAGTTTTCCGTTTCGACTGCGCCGGAAGTGGGGCGAATTATAGACACTCAGAATCTGCCGTCAACCCTTAATTCCGGCTTTCTATCAATAACGTGCAGATAGCCAGAAAACAGCCCGTTTCTCTTCTATAGGAGAGCAAACCACCCCTGCTATATAGATAGAAGGAACACTCAGAGCACCCCGGCCTCTTTGAAAGCAGCCACTGCGCCAGCATCCAGACCCAACACCCGCTGCAGAACCTGCAGCGTATGCTCACCTAACAATGGAGGTGCATTGCGGTACTCCACAGGCGTCTCGGACAAACGAATCGGACTGGCGACCTGGGGCACCATTCCTGCCAGCGCATGGGGCAACTCAATTGCCAACCCACGCGCCTTGACCTGCGGATCCTCAAACATCTGAGCCAGGTCATTGATAGGCCCGCACGGCACGCCAGCCTGCTCCAGCTGCAGCACCCATTCGGCAGTCGTCTTGAACACCGTCGCCTGGCGAATGAGTGGAATCAGAACCGCCCGATTCGCCACCCGCAGCTTGTTGGTCACAAAGCGCGGATCATCCGCCCACTGCGGCTGACCCGCCACTTCGGCAAATTTGCGGAACTGCCCGTCATTACCCACGGTAAGGATGAAGTCGCCATCCGCCGTAGGAAAGTCCTGATAAGGCACGATGTTCGGATGAGCGTTACCCAGGCGCTTGGGAGCAACGCCTGTCGTCAGATAGTTCATCGCCTGATTGGCCAGGCAAGCCACCTGAACATCCAGCAGCGCCATATCGATATGTTGACCGCCACCGTCGTGATCCCGATGTGCCAGCGCTGCCAGGATCGCCACCGTCGAGTAAAGCCCGGTCAAGATATCCGTCAGCGCCACGCCGACTTTCACCGGACCTGCGCCCTCATCACCTTCCGGTCGCCCCGTCAGGCTCATCAGACCGCCCAACCCCTGGATCATGAAGTCATAACCCGCACGCTTGGCGTACGGGCCGGTTTGGCCAAACCCGGTGATCGAGCAATAGATCAGATCCGGATTGATCGCCTTGAGCGATTCATAGTCCAGCCCATAGGCCGCCAGGCCACCGACCTTGAAGTTCTCGATCAAGATGTCCGACTTCGCCGCCAGCTCCCGCACCAGCCTCTGGCCTTCAGGCCGGGTGAAGTCGATGGTCACCGATTGTTTGTTGCGATTGGCCGACAAGTAATAGGCCGCTTCGCTGGTGTTCTCGCCATAGGCATCTTTAAGGAAGGGAGGCCCCCAGGCGCGCGTGTCATCGCCATTACCCGGGCGCTCGACCTTGATCACCTCGGCGCCAAGGTCAGCAAGGATCTGCCCGGCCCAAGGCCCGGCCAATACCCGCGATAAATCCAGTACCCGCAGATGCGATAGCGCGCCCATGGACGTTCTCCTATTAATAGAACGCCTGGAGGCCAGTCTGTGCACGACCGAGGATCAACGCGTGGACGTCGTGCGTACCTTCATAGGTATTCACCACTTCCAGGTTGACCAGATGGCGCGCCACGCCGAACTCATCGGAGATGCCGTTGCCACCCAACATATCGCGCGCCATGCGAGCGATGTCCAGGGACTTGCCGCAGGAGTTGCGCTTCATCATCGAAGTGATCTCGACCGCCGCAGTCCCTTCATCCTTCATGCGACCCAAACGCAGGCAGCCTTGCAACGCCATGGTGATTTCTGTCTGCATGTCGGCCAGCTTCTTCTGGATCAGCTGAGTAGCAGCCAATGGGCGACCGAACTGCTTACGATCGAGGGTGTACTGGCGGGCGGTATGCCAGCAGAACTCGGCAGCACCCAGCGCACCCCACGAGATGCCATAGCGTGCGGAGTTGAGGCAGGTGAACGGACCTTTCAGGCCGCGTACATCCGGGAAAATGTTTTCTTCAGGGACAAACACGTTGTCCATGACGATCTCGCCGGTGATGGACGCGCGCAAGCCGACCTTGCCATGAATCGCCGGAGCGCTCAGGCCTTTCCAGCCCTTCTCCAGAACGAAGCCGCGGATATCGCCCGCATCGTCCTTGCCCCAGACCACGAACACATCGGCGATCGGGCTGTTGGTGATCCACATCTTGCTGCCGGTGAGGCTGTAGCCGCCTTCCACTTTACGTGCACGCGTAATCATCGCACCCGGGTCGGAGCCGTGGTCAGGCTCGGTCAGACCGAAGCAACCAATCCATTCGCCCGAGGCCAGTTTCGGCAGGTACTTCTGCTTCTGCGCTTCGGTACCGAATTCATTGATCGGCACCATCACCAGCGAAGACTGCACGCTCATCATCGAGCGATAGCCCGAGTCGACGCGCTCGACTTCACGAGCGATCAGGCCGTAGCTGACGTAGTTCAGACCGCTGCCACCGTACTGCTCAGGAATGGTTGCGCCCAACAGGCCGACTTCACCCATCTCGCGGAAGATCGCCGGGTCGGTCTTTTCATGGCGGAAAGCTTCGAGAACACGCGGCGCGAGCTTCTGCTGAGCGAACTGCGCAGCCGTGTCACGGATCATGCGTTCTTCTTCGGTGAGCTGTTGATCCAGCAGCAGGGGATCGATCCAGTTGAAGCTAGCTTTACCGCCCATGAGTGTGTCCTCTCGAATCGAGTCAAATAACGTGGACTGATCCTAGGCCGGGTTCGGCGTTCCGGCAAACGAGGATTTTGCATACTGTTGTGCTAATTTCTCACTCCGAAACATCGCAAAAGAGCTTAGATGCGATGTATTAGTGAGGTTGACGTACATGCGCAGGAAAATACCCAGCACTACGGCCCTGATCAGCTTTGAAGCGGCCGCACGCCACGAAAGCTTCACCAAGGCGGCCCTGGAACTTTCGCTGACCCAAGGGGCTATTTGCCGACAGATCGCCAGCCTCGAGGAGTTCCTCGGCGTAGAACTGTTCCGACGCTCACGTCGCGGGGTCAAGCTGACGGAAGCGGGACTTTCCTACAGTCGACGAGTGGCCATCCAGCTCGATGCGGTCGAGCGCGACACCTTGTCCGTGATGGGTCAGCAAGGCGCCAACGTGATCGAACTGGCGGTGGTCCCGACGTTTGGCACTCAATGGCTGTTGCCTCGGCTCAAGGATTTCCAGCAAAAACACCCTGAGGTGACGGTCAACCTCACGAACCGTACGCGGCCCTTCCTGTTTGCTGACACCGACTTCGATGCCGCCATCTACTTCGGCGACGCGGATTGGTCTGGTACCGAATCCCACAGGCTGATGGGGGAAAATCCGATGCCGGTGTGCAGCCCCAATCTGCTGGGGAAAAGCACACACCTGACGCCCGGTGAAATCGCCGAATTACCCCTGCTGCAACAGACCACGCGCCCTTATGCCTGGCGCCAGTGGTTCAACTCGCAACACCTTAATATCCCGCGAGACATGACAGGGCCGCGCTACGAGCTATTCTCCATGCTTGCCCAGGCCGCCATGCACGACATGGGCATCGCGTTGATTCCGCCCTTCCTGATTCAACGCGAACTGGCCGAGAAGCGCCTGGTGATCGCCAACGCCCAGGCACTCTCCAGCATCAAGGCTTATTACCTGATGATTCCTGAGCGAAAGGTGGAATCGGCCTCTTTACGGGCTTTTCGCGATTGGCTGGTCAATCAGGCACAGAGCTACAACCTAGAAGGATAAAGGCCCACAGCAACTATCTGACCTCGTAGTCAGATAAATAAAAGCCCTACAGATATAAGTATTTGTCGCATTTTGACAGACTGTACTGACAAGCAGCACAAACGTCCCACAAGCGCCTGAAGACGTGGCCTTGAGCCTCTATTACAAAGCGATGACGCTTCATTCACCGCGCCGATGTGTAAATTCTTGAAATTTGTCGAAAAACCTTACAGGCCACAGCCAGCAAGGGATTGCACCGAATAGTGCGACATTCGGTCACGGGGTGACTTGTAGTTAATTTTCCGTCACCCGTCATAAACCCTTGAAGGGCACAAAGTTCGCCTGCAAAATGCCGCGCCCCGCCCTGATTTAGCGGGATCGTGCTGATCGGCCGCCCCAGCCGCACCATCCGTAGTGCATGGGTTTACTCAATAAGATCACGCAGGAGATTTGACGTGCACATTGGTGTTCCTCTCGAAACCCAGACGGGTGAAACACGGGTTGCTGCAACCCCGGAAACCATCAAGAAGCTGATCGGCCAGGGTCATAAAGTCACTGTGCAAAGCGGCGCCGGCATTAATGCCAGTGTTGTCGACAGTGCTTATGAAGCGGCAGGCGCAACGATTGGCAGTGCCAACGATGCGTTTGGTGCCGAGCTGATTCTCAAGGTGGTCGCCCCCAGCGACAGCGAGCTGACGCTGATAAAGAGCGGCACCGTTGTGGTGGGAATGCTCAATCCGTTCAGCAATGAAACCATCGCCAAGCTGGCCGAGTGCGGCATTACCGCGTTTGCGCTGGAAGCCGCGCCGCGTACCTCCCGTGCCCAGAGCCTGGATGTGCTGTCCTCCCAGGCGAACATCGCCGGCTATGAAGCCGTGTTGCTGGCCGCTCACCACTACCCACGCTTCATGCCCATGCTGATGACGGCTGCGGGCACCGTGAAAGCGGCGCGGGTGCTGATTCTTGGCGCTGGCGTGGCGGGTTTGCAGGCGATCGCTACCGCGAAACGCCTGGGTGCCGTGATCGAAGCGTCCGACGTACGTCCGGCGGTAAAAGAGCAGATCGAATCCCTCGGTGCCAAATTCGTCGATGTGCCGTACGAGACCGATGAAGAGCGCGAATGCGCCGTCGGTGTCGGCGGTTACGCGCGACCAATGCCTGCCAGCTGGATGCAACGCCAGGCCCTGGCCGTGCACGAACGCGCCAAGCAGGCTGACATTGTCATCACCACTGCACTGATCCCGGGCCGCAAGGCACCGACGCTGCTGAGCGCGGAAACCGTGGCGCAGATGAAACCGGGCTCGGTGGTCATCGACCTCGCAGCAGCCCAGGGCGGTAACTGCCCGCTGACCGTGGCCGACCAGGTTGTGGTCGAGAATGGCGTGACCATTTGCGGACCGACCAATCTGGCCGGTGCGGTCGCGGCAGATGCTTCGGCCCTGTACGCGCGCAACCTGCTGGACTTCCTGAAGCTGGTCTTCAACAAAGAAGGCCAGTTCGAGATCAACCTCGAAGACGACATCGTCGCCGCGTGCCTGATGTGCCGCGACGGCCAAGTCATCCGCAAAAACGCCTAAGCAGGGATTCAGACGATGGAAGAGCTTATCTCCCCCGGTATCTACAACCTGATCATCTTCGTGCTGGCGATTTATGTCGGTTATCACGTGGTCTGGAACGTTACACCTGCACTGCACACGCCACTGATGGCGGTGACCAACGCAATCTCGGCGATCGTGATCGTCGGCGCCATGCTGGCGGCGGCTTTGACCGTGACGCCACTGGGCAAGACCATGGGCACCCTGGCGGTGGCTCTGGCGGCGGTGAACGTATTCGGTGGCTTCCTGGTGACCCGCAGGATGCTTGAGATGTTCAAGAAAAAAGCCCCGAAAGCCGTAAAAGAAGAGGCGCCTAAGTAATGAGCATGAACCTTGTCACGACGCTCTACTTGATCGCGTCGATCTGCTTCATCCAGGCCCTCAAAGGCCTGTCGCATCCGACCACGTCGCGACGCGGCAACGTGTACGGCATGCTCGGCATGGCACTGGCGATCCTCACCACCGTTGGCCTCATCTATAAGCTGGGCGCTGAGCTCGCGACTGCCGGGATCGGTTACGTCATCGTCGGCCTGCTGGTTGGCGGCACCGCTGGCTCGATCATGGCCAAGCGCGTTGAAATGACCAAGATGCCGGAACTGGTCGCGTTCATGCACAGCATGATCGGTATGGCGGCGGTGTTCATTGCTATTGCTGCTGTCGTTGAACCGCAATCGCTGGGTATCGTCAAGCAACTGGGTGATGCGATTCCTGCCGGCAACCGTCTGGAACTGTTCCTCGGCGCGGCCATTGGTGCAATCACCTTCTCCGGTTCGGTGATCGCCTTCGGCAAGTTGTCGGGCAAGTACAAGTTCCGCCTGTTCCAGGGCGCACCGGTACAGTTCGGCGGCCAGCACAAGCTGAACCTGGTGCTGGGCCTGGCGACGCTGATACTTGGTGTGACCTTCATGCTGACGGGCAACCTGAGCGCCTTCGCGCTAATGCTGGCCCTGGCCTTCGTACTCGGCGTGCTGATCATCATCCCGATTGGTGGCGCCGACATGCCGGTCGTGGTGTCGATGCTCAACAGCTACTCCGGCTGGGCAGCGGCAGGTATCGGCTTCTCGCTGAACAACTCGATGCTGATCATCGCAGGCTCCTTGGTCGGTTCGTCCGGTGCGATCCTCTCGTACATCATGTGCAAGGCGATGAACCGCTCGTTCTTTAACGTACTGCTCGGTGGTTTCGGCAACACTGCGGATGCGGCTGGTCCTGCTGGTTCGAAAGAAGCTCGCCCGGTTAAATCCGGTTCGGCTGACGACGCAACCTTCCTGCTGACCAACGCCGACACCGTGATCATCGTTCCGGGCTACGGCCTGGCAGTGGCACGGGCACAGCACGCGCTGAAAGAGCTGACCGAGAAGCTGACTCATCGCGGCGTGACCGTGAAGTACGCGATCCACCCGGTTGCCGGTCGGATGCCTGGCCACATGAACGTGCTGCTGGCCGAGGCCGAAGTGCCTTACGACCAGGTGTTCGAGATGGAAGACATCAACTCCGAGTTCGGCCAGGCCGACGTGGTGCTGGTGTTGGGCGCCAACGACGTGGTCAACCCGGCCGCCAAGAACGACCCGAAATCGCCGATTGCCGGCATGCCGATTCTGGAAGCGTTCAAAGCCAAGACTATCATCGTCAACAAGCGCTCGATGGCCAGCGGCTATGCCGGTCTGGACAACGAACTGTTCTACCTCGACAAAACCATGATGGTCTTCGGCGACGCCAAGAAAGTCATCGAAGACATGGTCAAAGCCGTCGAGTAAAACCTGCTCCAACGCAATACCCCAAACCTCAGCCTTTAGTAGGCTGGGGTTTTTTATTGCCCGCGATATGCCCCTCCAACCCGACCAAAGGCTCTAAATCAGGGGTCTGCATTCGACCATGGTAGCGGGAGGAATTTTTTTGAAATCACTAGACTGCGTACCTTGCTTCCGTTGCCCGAGATAACAATCCATGTACCGTGATCGTATTCGCTTGCCTTCGTTGTTGGATAAAGTGATGAGCGCCGCTGATGCTGCCGCTCTGATTGAGGACGGCATGACCGTCGGCATGAGTGGTTTCACTCGCGCTGGCGAAGCCAAAGCCGTGCCCCATGCATTGGCCGAACGCGCCAAAATCACCCCGCTGAAAATCACCCTCATGACCGGCGCGAGCCTGGGCAACGACCTCGATAAACAGCTCACCGAAGCCGGCGTATTGTCACGGCGCATGCCGTTCCAGGTCGACAGCACCCTGCGCAAGGCGATCAACGCCGGCGAAGTGATGTTCATTGACCAGCACCTGTCGGAAACCGTGGAGTCGCTGCGTAACCAGCAACTCAAACTGCCGGACATCGCGGTGATTGAAGCCGTGGCCATCACTGAGCAAGGCCACATCGTGCCAACCACCTCCGTGGGTAACTCGGCCAGCTTCGCGATTTTCGCCAAACAGGTAATCGTCGAGATCAACCTGGCGCACAACCCGAACCTGGAAGGTTTGCACGACATCTATATCCCGACTTACCGGCCGACCCGTACGCCGATTCCACTGGTGAAGGTCGACGATCGGATTGGCAGCACCGCCATCCCGATCCCGCCGGAAAAGATCGTCGCGATCGTCATCACCAACCAGTCCGACTCGCCATCCACCGTGTTGCCACCGGACGTGGATACCCAGGCCATTGCCGATCACCTGATCGACTTCTTCAAGCAGGAAGTGGCGGCTGGACGCATGACCAACAAGCTTGGCCCGCTGCAAGCCGGTATCGGCACCATTGCCAACTCGGTGATGTGCGGCCTGATCGATTCGCCGTTCGAAGACCTGACGATGTACTCCGAAGTGCTGCAGGACTCGACCTTCGACCTGATCGACGCTGGCAAGCTGAGCTTTGCGTCGGGCAGTTCGATTACCTTGTCGGCCCGTCGCAACACCGACGTGTTCGGCAACCTGGAGCGCTACAAGGACAAACTGGTGCTGCGCCCGCAAGAAATTTCCAACCACCCGGAAGTGGTGCGTCGGCTCGGCATCATTGGTATCAACACCGCGCTTGAGTTCGACCTGTACGGCAACGTCAACTCCACGCACGTCTGCGGCACGCGGATGATGAACGGGATTGGCGGCTCGGGCGACTTTGCGCGCAACGCGCATCTGGCGGTTTTCGTGACCAAGTCGATCGCCAAGGGCGGCGCGATCTCCAGCGTCGTGCCGATGGTCAGCCACGTTGACCACACAGAGCATGACGTCGACATCCTCGTCACCGAGGTAGGCCTGGCCGACCTGCGTGGCCTGGCACCGCGTGAACGGGCTCGCGTCATCATCGACAACTGTGTGCACCCGGACTATCGCCAGGCACTGGACGACTACTTCACCGCTGCTTGCGCCGTTGGTGGACACACCCCGCACATCCTGCGTGATGCCCTGAGTTGGCACATCAACCTGGAAGAAACCGGGCGAATGCTGGCGGTGTAATTGGTACAGATAGCAGCTGACGCAAACACAGTTTCGTCAGCTTGCTGTTGCAAGACCAGATACTGAATAAAACTGTACTGCTGTACCGGTCTTTTCCTACCGTAATTGCCTATCTTTCCAAGTCAAACAGCCAAAAACGCACCATACAAGTGCAGATAGGTACAGTTGCCTCAATTTTGACCAGTACACCGCTGATTAACAGTTAACTGGTCCCTCACAATACAGGTGAACTGTATCTACAGAGACTAGCCAAACGAGAGGATCATTGGCATCAGTTAAACCACTACCTAATCCCGCCATAAGCGGAAGGATGTCAACCATGGAACGTACACTCAGTTCCGAGCTGTTTTTCGAAGACAACGCTGTAAAGACCCAGGCTTCCACGCCTCTTCGCGTTCTCGCCAACCTGATGTTGTGGCAGCGCCGCATCTCCAGCCGCCATCAACTGGCTCGTCTGGATTCGCGTCTGCTGGCTGACGCCGGGATTAGCGAAGCACAACGCTACGAAGAGCTGAGCAAGCCGTTCTGGCGCTAAGTAGCGTCGCTGGCTCTGACCTGTAGGGTCCACCGCCAGCAACCCGAATTGAACAAACAAAACCCGTCGTGGGAAACCACGACGGGTTTTGTCGTTTTGGGCCATCAATACGACCACACAATAGGGATAGCAGCGAACCGGTACAGTTTCTTATATATCGAAACTGAACCAGTACAATATCAGCCGAGTGTGTCTGGCCTGGACTGGCGTTGGGGATCAACATGAACCCCTCAACCTGCCAGCAAAAGGACTGCGCCATGAATCAACTACTGGATGTTTCCGTTCCCACAGCGCAAACGAAGCTTCGCTTCCTCTGGCTTAGTCAATTGTCGAGGTCTCTCGCCAACAGCCTGGAAAGGGCCAGAACCCGGCGTTTACTGGGCCAACTCGATGAGCATCAACTCTCGGACCTGGGCATCAGCCTCGCGGATCGGCTCAACGAATTGGATAAACCGTTCTGGCGTTAGCGACCTGTGTGAGCAGACAGGACTGTTCGAACTGACGCGCTCAGGCCTAATATCAAGTCAGAACGTGGCGCACACCGCGCTGAAGGCGTCTGATCTTACAGATACCGCGCCACCTCTTAATCGGTTTATCCAAAGGAGTTACACCATGTCCCGTCTTCGTCTGCTCAGCGCTGCAGCCCTGCTTGCCGTGGCTGCCAATTCCCACGCCACCAGCTTTATCGTGACCACCGATGCCGTCGTCAACGCACTCAAGGCCACATCTGATGCGACCTCCGATGTCACCTCGTCCTTTCGCGATGACAAAATCGTGCGCGCTGCCCGTGACGACGCCGCCAGCTTCGTCGCCAGTGAAGGCGCCATTCGCGGCGTGAAACTGGAAAGCGCTCTCGACCACATTCGCCACCAGGCACCTGCACTGAACGCGACTGACGCACAGCTGGCCCAGGCCATCCTGACCATCTAAGTAACGCACTGACGTGGGACGCGCCTGTCGTGTCCCAATGTTTCTGCGCTGGCTCTAAACCGGGCGTTGCGCTAGCCTTTGGACTCGCCTTCAACTGTCGAGTCTCATGCGTTTTATTTCGAACCCATTGATCACTTCAGTATTGGTGACGGCCTGCTGGACGGGCTCGGCCAATGCGCTCGATGTGTCTACACAAGGCCTTGTGGCCACCGGCTATGCCACAACCATGGTGACTGCCGCACCCTTCGACCGTAAGCTGCTGCTCGCAGCCCATGATGACGCAGCAGCGTTCATCGCCAGTGACGGTCAGCTGCGAGGCGCACAATTGGAGTCGGCCCTGGATTATCTGCGCCGCACCCAGCCAAAACTTCATGCAAGCGACCTTGAACTGGCGCAGGCAATTCTCGTCCAATAGTTATCCTTGTTCTTGCGGAGTCGTTCCATGCGTAGCCCACTGATTGCTGCCACCCTCGGCCTGTTGTTGTTGGCCGATATGGCCCAGGCGCAAACCCTGGTAGCCACCAGTAACATCCTCATCAACGCCACCCGGCGTACCCTTGATTTCACCTCCGATACCACGACGTCCATCCGTGACTCGAAAATCGTTCGTGAAGCTCATGATGATGCCGCCAGTTTCGTCGCCAGCGATGGCGACATTCGCGGCGCGCACCTGGAAGCAGCCTTCAACACGTTGCGCACCCGCGTGCCGGAAGCCCGCGATGCCAGTGATCAGGTCCTCGCCGAAGCCATCCTCGCACTGTGAGGTTCCCAAGCACCTGGCTGTTGGCCGGGGTCATGTTGCTGCTCGGCAACACGGCCCAGGCTGGCCTGCAATTAAAGCTCAAGACCGAGGGTCTGAGCCCCGCGCAACAGCAGGCCAGCCAGGCACTGCTCGATGAAGCCATGCAGGCATTGCCGCCGCGGTTCATCGAGGAACTTGACCGGCGTATCGACGTCGGCTGGACCGATGACATGCCGGGCAACGCCTATGGCCAGGCGTCGCTGGTGTCCGAACTCGATCTGAACCGCAACCTGCTCGCCAGCCTCACCGATGGCACTGCCGCGACGAAGAAGACTTATCGCCCCCACGGCACCGTCCGCCGGGAAATGCTCGCCACGGTGCTGCATGAACTCACCCACATTTACGACCGGTCGCGCCTGTGGCCAGACGCCGAGCGCACACTGATCCAGCGTTGCACCCGACGCAACAGCAGCTCGGGGCTGGTCGGTATCCCGGATCAATGCCGTGGTCAATCCGCCCGGCGCTTTACCCTCAGCGATGACCCGCGCCTGCTCGACCTCGCGGGTTGGCCGCAATACGTTGGCCGCCGTGGCGAACGTGAACAGTACAACCGGCAGATCGCCCGCAGCCCGGACATTTACGAAACGAGCAGTCCCAAAGAGTTCGTCGCGGTCAACATGGAGTACTTCCTCCTCGACCCGAGCTACGCCTGCCGACGCCCTGCGCTGTACCGCTATTACAAAGAACATTTCGGCTGGGCGCCCGCCGCCAAAGACACCTGCGGTAAATCCTTCGCCTTCCTGAATGCCGGCAATGATTTCGCCCGACAACCCTTGGGCCAGGTCGACCCGGAACGGGTTTACGCCATCGACTATCTGCTGGCCGAAGCCAACCAGAACTGGGTCAGCCGCTGGGGCCACAGCATGTTGCGCCTGGTGATCTGCGCGCCTGGCCGGCCACGCGGGCCGGATTGCCGACTGGATCTGGACCAGCATCTGGTGTTGTCGTATCGCGCCTTCGTCGGTGACGTACAACTGTCGAGCTGGGATGGATTGGTCGGTAAATACCCGTCGCGCCTTTTTGTCCTGCCGCTGGCTCAAGTGATCGACGAATACACCAAGACCGAATTGCGCAGCCTGGCCTCTGTGCCGCTGAACCTGTCGCGTAACGAAATCGAGGATGTCGTGGAACACGCCGCCGAGATGCACTGGAGTTACGACGGCAACTATTTCTTTCTTTCCAACAACTGTGCTGTGGAAGGCCTGAAACTGCTGCGCAGCGGCACCAACAATTCGCAACTGGTCGGACTCGACAGCATCATGCCCAACGGCTTGCTGGAGGTGCTCAAGGGCCGCGGGTTGGCGGACACCAGCGTACTGGACGATCCCCGCGAAGCCCTGCGCCTGGGCTATCGCTTCGACTCTTTCCGCGATCGCTATCAAGCCATGTTCGACGTGCTGAAAAAGCACTTGCCAATCAAACAGGAAAAAGTCGAAGACTGGCTGGCCTTGAAGGCCGAAGAACGCCGCAAGTGGGTTGAGCAGGCTGACTTGCGCACCAGCGCGGCGTTGCTATTACTGGAGCAGGCAGCCTTCCGCCAGCAATTGGTACTGGCTCAGGACGAAGTGAAGCAACGCTATCTGGGCGCGCGGAAGAACGGCGGCATGGATAAGGCCAACGCAACCTTGCAACAGATTCTGGCCAATAGCGGCTTCCTCAGTCGTCCGGCGGAACTGCTCGGGACGGGTGGATATGGGTTGCCCCAGCCCAATGAATGGCAGCGCCTGGAATCGGAAAGCAACCTGCGGCAGAAACAGCTTCAGGTGTTGACCGGGGATCTGGACAAGGAAGTGAGAGCGCTGCTCGAACCAAGCCGTGCGGCTGAAATGGCCGCCAATGAAGCCAACCTGAAGCAGATTGGCGAGCATTTGAGAAAGTTGCACAAGGCGTCGGGTGGGCTGGAGTTGCCCTGACAAACAAAAGATCGCAGCCTTTCGGCTGCGATCTTTTTCATGGCGCTGCACTTCTACCGATTAGTACAAAACCCCTTCGAGCACTTCATACACGATCCCGGTTCCTACAGCGATCAGCACAATATCGCCTCCCGCGCGACGCCATTCGTACCCTGGGTAATACGGCAGCCGACCCAAGGCGCGATTGTCCAGGCGTTCGCCGTAATAACCGTGAGGCAACGGCCGACCTCGGACCAGATGAATGCCTGGAGGTGGCGGCGCACCGCGAACGAAATAGCCGTGATTATCGTGGATAGTCTGGCGCACCGGACCGAAGTCACGCGGAGGAGGACCACCGCGATGGTTGTCCTGGCGACCACGGTGGTCATCGCCATGGTTGTCAGCATGATTATCGTATTGGCCCTGCTGTGGGCCGCCGTGGTCGTGATCGTCGCGCTGATCGGCGCTGGCATTCAGCAACGGGGTGGCACTGAGCATCAGTACACCCAGGCTGGCAATCAGACGTTTCGGCATTTTCATCAGGTCATTCCTCACTGCACATACAGCAAAAAGGGCCTCAGAACGTAGTCCTGAAGCCCTCGGTCTTGCTGTTTAGTCTGTGCCGCGAGGCTCTAATTCCTCTGTATCAGGAACTTTACCTTTAGCTGACGCGCGCCTTACGCACACCTTCTGCCAATGCCGAGCAAAGGCTCAACACGCCATCGATCGCCTGGTCCGGCGTCGAGGCATTGGCGATGTGATCGATCAGTGCCGAACCCACCACCACACCGTCAGCCAGACGAGCGATGGACGCCGCCTGCTCTGGCGTGCGAATGCCGAAGCCGATGCTGATCGGCAAATCGGTGTGGCGACGCAGACGGGCAACCGCTTCTTCAACGTGTTCCAGCGTGGCCGCGCCCGCACCGGTCACACCGGCGACAGACACGTAGTAGACGAAACCGGAGCTGCCGTTCAGCACGGTCGGCAGGCGCACATCATCGGTGGTCGGCGTGGTCAGGCGGATAAAGTCCAGGCCTGCTGCCTGCGCCGGATCGCACAGCTCACCGTTATGCTCGGGCGGCAGATCGACCACGATCAGGCCATCCACACCGGCCTCTTTGGCATCGGCAATGAAACGCGGCACGCCGTACATGTGAATCGGGTTGAAGTAACCCATCAACACCAGCGGCGTCTCGGTATTGCCTTCACGAAATTCACGGACCATTTGCAGGGTTTTCGCCAGGTTCTGCTTGGCACCCAGGGCGCGGATGTTCGCCAGCTGGATCGCCGGGCCATCGGCCATCGGATCGGTGAAGGGCATGCCCAACTCGATCACATCGGCGCCAGCACCGGGCAAGCCTTTGAGGATCGCCAGGGAAGTGTCATAGCTCGGGTCGCCGGCGGTCACAAATGTCACCAGGGCGGCGCGGTTCTGTTCCTTGAGTTCGGCAAAACGCGTTTGCAGGCGGCTCATCAGTGTTTCTCCTGCTGGGATTGTTCCATGTGGTGCATCACGGTTTGCATGTCTTTGTCGCCACGACCGGACAGGTTGACTACCATCAGGTGATCTTTCGGCAGGTTCGGTGCACGTTTAAACACCTCGGCCAAGGCATGGGCGCTTTCCAGTGCAGGAATAATCCCTTCCAGGCGGCAGCATTTATGGAATGCATCAAGGGCTTCGTCGTCAGTCACCGAGGTGTACTGGACGCGGCCGATGTCGTGCAACCAGGCGTGTTCAGGACCAATACCTGGATAGTCGAGGCCGGCAGAGATCGAATGAGCGTCGATGATCTGGCCGTCGTCGTCCTGCAACAGGAAGGTGCGGTTGCCGTGCAGTACACCCGGAACGCCGCCGTTCAGGCTGGCCGCGTGCTTGCCGGTTTCAATACCGTAACCGGCCGCTTCGACACCGATGATCTCAACACTCTTGTCATCGAGGAACGGGTGGAACAGGCCCATCGCATTGGAGCCACCGCCGATGCACGCCACCAGGCTGTCCGGCAGGCGGCCTTCCTGGTCTTGCAGCTGAGTACGGGTTTCCTTGCCGATAACGGCCTGGAAGTCGCGAACCATGGCGGGGTACGGGTGCGGACCGGCAACCGTGCCGATCAGGTAGAACGTGCTGTCGACGTTGGTCACCCAGTCGCGCAGCGCTTCGTTCATCGCATCTTTCAGGGTGCCGGTGCCGGCCACGACCGGGATCACTTCAGCGCCCAACAGCTTCATGCGGAACACGTTGGCTTGCTGGCGTTCGATGTCGGTGGTGCCCATGTAGATCACGCAGTCCAAGCCGAAACGCGCAGCCACGGTGGCGGTCGCCACGCCGTGCATGCCGGCGCCGGTCTCAGCGATGATGCGTTTCTTGCCCATGCGCCGCGCCAGCAGGATCTGGCCGATGCAGTTATTAATCTTGTGCGCGCCGGTGTGGTTCAGCTCTTCACGCTTGAGGTAAATCTTCGCGCCGCCGCAGAACTCGGTCAGACGTTCGGCGTAATACAGTGGGCTTGGACGTCCGACGTAATCACGCTGGAAGTAGGCCAATTCTTCTTTGAATGCCGGATCTTCCTTGGCCGCTTCATATTCACGGGCCAGGTCGAGGATCAACGGCATCAGGGTTTCGGCGACGTAGCGGCCGCCGAACGCGCCAAACAGGCCGTTGGCGTCGGGGCCGTTGCGCAGATTAGTCTGGGTCATGGGTCGCTCCAGTTGAATGTGTGAAATGAAGCTGTTGAAAAGAGAGTGGGCTTAACTCTACCCCTGACGCCCCCGGCTGAAAACCGATAAGATCGCCACAACCTGTCAGGAAAACTCACAGATCCCATGAGCCACGACCTTCCGCCGCTGAACGCCCTTCGCGCCTTCGAAGCCACGGCTCGCCTGAACAGCGTCAGCCAGGCCGCCGAGCAGCTGCACGTCACCCATGGCGCGGTCAGCCGCCAGCTGAAAGTGCTGGAAGAGCACCTCGGCGTCAGCCTGTTCGTCAAGGATGGTCGCGGCCTGAAACTCACAGATGCCGGTGTTCGTTTGCGTGATGCCAGTGGCGAGGCGTTCGAACGTCTGCGTACAGTCTGTGCCGAACTGACCCAAAGCACCGCCGACGCGCCGTTCGTGCTCGGCTGTTCGGGAAGCCTGCTGGCGCGCTGGTTTATCCCGCGCCTGGGACGCTTGAATGCTGATTTGCCTGATCTGCGCCTGCACCTGTCGGCGGGAGAAGGTGATCTCGATCCGCGTCGGCCAGGGCTGGATGCCTTGCTGGTATTTGCCGAGCCACCATGGCCGGCGGACATGCAGGTCTACGAATTGGCCAGCGAACGCATCGGCCCGGTCATGAGCCCACGGTTTGCCGGTTACGAACGGCTGCGAGACGCGCCGGCGAACGCGCTGCTGTGCGAACCTTTACTGCACACCACATCACGGCCACAAGCCTGGCCGAGTTGGGCGCAGCAAAGCGGCCTCGACGCCAAGGCGTTGAAGTTCGGTCAGGGTTTTGAGCATTTGTATTATTTGCTGGAAGCAGCCGTCGCTGGCCTGGGTGTGGCCATTGCACCTGAGCCGCTGGTGGCCGAAGACTTGAAAGCCGGTCGCCTGGTTGCGCCATGGGGTTTCAGTGAAACCCCGGCGCAACTGGCGTTGTGGCTACCCAAGCGCGCCGCGGACGGGCGCGCTCGGCAGTTGGCGCAGTGGCTTAAAAACGAGCTGCGCCAAACAGATTAGTCACCGCGTTTGCACAGCAGGTAAGCCGCGAGCAGACCCAATGCACCCACCGCGACACCGGCCGTAGTCCACGGGTGTTCCTGGGCGTAGTCCCGAGTCGCGATCCCGGTTTCGCGGGTTTTGACTTTGACTTCTTCGTACGCGTCGCTGAGCAAATGACGCGAATGTTTCAGCGCACTCTCTGCGTTGGCTTTCAAAGCCTTGAGCGTTTTACGCGACTCGTCCGAGGCGTCGTCTTTCAGATTTTCCAAAGACTTCAGCAGACTCTCGATTTCGGCTTCCATGCTTTGCAATGAGGCTTTACGTAAAGAGGTGTTGGCCATGGTGGCTCTCCTGCATTGATTGAGTTGCGTGTGTTGGTTGGGACTTCAGGGGTTCGAGAAAGTGCAGTAAATCTGAACTTCTCTCTCGGATTGGCCGACAGAAGAAATACGAAAAATCACTGCTAGGCTGTATTTCACACCCTGAGGAGAACGCCATGACTGACCATCACACCTATAAAAAAGTCGAGCTGGTCGGCTCGTCCACCAGCAGCATTGAGGACGCGATCAACAACGCGCTGGCCGAAGCCAGTAAAAGCCTGAAATACATGGAATGGTTTGAAGTGACCGAAACCCGCGGCCACATCAAGGATGGCAAGGCTGCGCATTTCCAGGTGACGCTCAAAGTCGGGTTCCGGATTGCCACCAGCTGAGTTTGAGCTAGTCTTCTGAACTTGCGCACCGGCCGAGTGCCATAGGGAAAATGGCACAGCGCTACTCGAGTGCCTCCGGCTGATGGCTGGAAGCTCCCTTTGATACGACCAGGTATTGCGACCGATGAAGAAGTTTATTTTGGCAGTAGGTTTGTTGAGCCTTGCGGGTGCAGCGATGGCTGACGGCAAGTCGTGCGAAGAGTTGAAGGCCGAAATCGCCGCGAAACTGGACGCCAAGGGCGTTTCTGGGTATTCACTGGAAATCGTCGATAAAGGCGCAGAAGCCGGTGGGAAAATCGTCGGTACGTGTGAAAAGGGCACCAAGCTGATCGTCTACAAAAGGTAGGTTGTTGCCATCGTGTTCATAAAAAAGCCGACGCGATTGCGTCGGCTTTTTTGTACGCGTCGTTTGAGCGTCAGCCCTTCATCTCCTGCGCCAACAGCTCGTAGGAATGAATACGATCGGCATGTTCGTACAGGTCGCAGGTAAAAATCAGCTCGTCCGCCTGGGTCTGCTCGATCAGCACCTCCAGTTTGGCGCGGATTTTCTGCGGGCTGCCGACCATGGCAAGCCCGAGGAAATCGCCGACTGCTTCTTTCTCATGAGGCAGCCACAAGCCGTCCATGGTTTTCACCGGCGGACGTTGCACCAGACTCTGGCCACGCATCAGGGCGAGAATCCGCTGGTAGACCGACGTTGCCAAGTAATCAGCCTGTTCGTCGGTGTCGGCGGCCACCAGCGGCACGCCGAGCATTACGTAGGGCTTATCCAATACGGCTGAAGGCTTGAAGTGATTGCGATAGACGCGAATGGCCTCATGCATGAAGCGCGGTGCGAAATGCGAGGCAAAGGCGTAGGGCAAACCGCGTTCGCCGGCCAGTTGGGCACTGAACAGGCTCGAACCCAACAGCCAGACCGGAACATTGGTGCCGGTACCCGGCATCGCGATGATCCGCTGATCAGGGGTGCGCGGGCCGAGGTAGCGCATCAGTTCCGCCACGTCTTCCGGGAAGTCATCGGCGCTGCCCGAGCGTTCACGGCGTAGCGCGCGGGCGGTCATCTGATCAGAACCGGGGGCGCGGCCCAGACCCAGGTCAATCCGGCCCGGGTACAGACTTTCGAGCGTGCCGAACTGCTCCGCGATCACCAGCGGTGCGTGGTTAGGCAACATGACGCCACCCGAACCGACACGAATCGTCGAGGTGCCGCCGGCCAGGTAACCGAGCAGTACCGAGGTCGCGGAACTGGCGATGCCATCCATATTGTGGTGTTCGGCCACCCAGAAGCGGTTGTAGCCGAATTTTTCGACGTGCTGCGCCAGGTCCAGGGAATTGCGCAGCGACTGGGCCGCGCTGCCGTTTTCCCGCACGGGCACCAGATCGAGGGTTGAAAACTTGATATCGGACATTCGTTTCATAAACCTGCTTCTCCCATTTGAGTGCGCAGGTTTTTTCTTGGGAACGAAAACCTGCCGAATCCATAAGCGTGTTTCATGCAATGAGGGCATATACCCGAGTTTCAATAGCAGAGACAAAATTCCTACAGAATTTGCGGACCGATCAGATGAGGTGAACTTTGCACCACGGTCTATCCTCAGAACCCTAGCGACCGAAAACCACGAAGGCGCGACGCTTCGCGCCGGATCTTGAGGAGGCAGACATGGCTATCACGAAGAAAGCATCGGCTCATTGGGAAGGTGATCTGAAAACCGGCATCGGCTCGATTTCCACAGAAACCGGTGTCCTCAGAGAAGCACCCTACGGCTTCAAGGCGCGTTTCGAAGGCGGCAAGGGCACCAACCCGGAAGAACTGATCGGCGCGGCCCACGCGGGCTGTTTCTCCATGGCGTTTTCAATGATTCTCGGTGATGCCGGCCTCAAGGCGGACAGCATCGATACCAATGCCGAAGTCACTCTGGTTCAGGTGGACGGTGGTTTTTCGATCACCGCGGTGAAATTGATCCTCAAGGCGAAAATCCCCGGTGCCACTCAGGCGCAATTCGAGGAACTGAGCAACAAGGCCAAGGAAGGTTGCCCGGTGTCCAAAGTGCTGAATGCGAAGATCAGCCTGGAGGCGACGTTGGTCAACTGATCGGCGCCGACGCCTTCGCGAGCAGGCTCGCGAAGGCGATCTAATAAACGACACCACCCAAACGGCTAAACCTGAGGTTTGTGAGCGATATCAGAACTCGCTTTGCGAAACTGTGGTCGAATTATTGACAGCAGCAAAAACGCATTTCGGTGCGCGCTGCCTCAAAGGAGCTTCAACCATGAAACGTTTTGCCTTGGCGGTTATCTGTTGCGCGCTGGCCACATCGGCCCTGGCGGCACCGAAATCCTGTGAAGAACTCAAGGCCGAAATCGAAGCCAAGATCCAGGCCAACAACGTCTCTTCTTACACCCTGGAAATCGTCACCAATGACGAAGTGCACGATCAGAACATGGTCGTTGGCTCGTGCGAAAACGGCACCAAGAAAATCATCTACCAGAAAAACGACCGCTGATTTTCCTCACATGAGGCAATAAGACTCTCGATCTTCAGCGACGATTTCGCGCTTGGCGTTGTACAACCGGGCGCCGGGCGTAAACGCTATTGACTGGCCAACCAGCACATAACGCTGGCCTGCTTCGAAATTGTCGTAGTTGATGGTCAGGTAGCACAGCCGTTCCGTGGGGCTCATCGTACTCAACCCCCCGCCACCGGGAACTTCAAAGTCGAATCGAACGATCAGCTCATGGCTGCCGGGCGTGACCTGGAAAAAACGCCCGTCGCGCAATCGCTGTTTGTCCAGTCGCTCGGCCATCAGCAATTTATCGTTAGGGAACGGCGTAGAGAACTCGACCCAGGCCATCTGCGGGTTAACCGCCGGCAATGGGCTCTGGCAACCGGCAACGACACTTGCAGCGAGCAACAGCATCAACCTGCTCATGATGAATGTCCCAAACAATTGGTCCATTGAGCATAACGCCGATCAGCTACGTTGGCAGCCTGCCGGTGTGCCTTGGCCAATCACTTTTCGCTGCTGATCATAGAGCTTGAGCCACGGACGAAAGCCGATATTCCCCGCTTGCAGCTGATAGCGTTCGCCGGCGTTGAAGCCCTTGAATTTCACATTCATCTGACAGTCACGCCACAGCGGCTCGGCGTCGGGGCCGATATTGGTCGGCTGGACCGGGAATTGATAACGAACTGTCAGTTCATGGCTGCCGGGCTGAACCTCGAAATAGCGCTTGTCGGTGGTGGCCTGGTTATCGACCCCCAGCGCCAGCAAGGCCGTGTCCTCCTGTTTAGAATCCAGGTCGATCCACGCTTGTGCCGGATCATGAGGGGGTAATCCGAAACCAGCACAACCTGCCAACATCAGCAGGCTTCCTGTCAGCATCAACATGCGCATAGCGGAGCTCCAGTCAGGCGGGATAGTCTTGCGGGCAGACTCTCCAGGGAAGATTTTATTTTGATCAGGCCGCTTCCAAGCCTTGGGTTACTTGATCGCGTTTTTCGCATTTTGTTTCCGGGTGTGTTGTTTTTATTGCTCAACGGCTGCGCCAGCGTCAGCTACTACGGTCAGTTGGCCAGTGGTCAGCTGCAATTGCTGCGGGCGCGGGAGCCAGTTGCCAAGGTGATTGCCGATCCCGGGCGTGATCAACAATTGCGTGCGCACCTGACTCAATCGCAAAAGGCCCGGACGTTCGCCAGCCAACAGCTGCATCTGCCGGACAACCAGAGCTATCGCCTGTACGCCGACATTGGCCGGCCGTTCGTGGTCTGGAATGTCTTCGCCACGCCGGAATTTTCCCTGACGCCGCAGAATCATTGCTTCCCAGTCGCCGGTTGCGTCGCCTATCGCGGCTATTACAGCCAGAGCGCCGCCCGTGGCGAGGCCGCCTTGCAACGCCTGCAAGGTATGGACGTTTCGATTGGCGGGGTCGAGGCTTATTCGACGCTCGGCTGGTTCAACGATCCGATTATCAGCTCGATGATGGGCTGGGGCGACGAACGATTGGCCACGCTGATCTTTCATGAGCTGGCCCATCAGCGCTTCTATGTGAAGGACGACACCGAATTCAACGAGTCTTTCGCCACCTTCGTCGAGCAGGAAGGCACCCGCCAATGGCGCGCCGAACGCGGCCTGGCGCCGGAAAACGGCGAACAGGCGCGACACCGCGACCAGTTCATTCAGCTGGTTTTGGATACCCGCACACGATTGGAACGGCTTTACGCACTGCCGCTGCCGGCAGAACAGATGCGTCAGCGCAAAGCCGCCGAGTTCGAGCGATTGCGACGTGAATACCGGCAGCTGCGCGACAGCCAATGGGCCGGTGACAAGCGCTATGACGCCTGGATCAATGCCCCGATGAACAATGCCCGGTTGCTGCCATTTGGCCTGTATGACCAATGGGTGCCGGCGTTTGCCACGTTGTTCAGGCAAGTGGATGGGGATTGGGTGAAGTTTTATGCGGCGGTCGAGAAGCTGGGGGCGTTGCCGGTTGGCGAGCGTAAGGCGGCGCTGAAGGTTCTGGCGGGGTCATAAAATTTCGGTGGCGGGCGGGCCTCTTCGCGGGCAAGCCCGCTCCCACAGTGTTCGTGGCGAGCACAAAATAGGTGAACGCCATTGGATGTGTGGGAGCGGGCTTGCCCGCGAATGGATGTGATCAGCGCTGCAAAAACGCCTGATGCATCTCGTCCAGCGTCTCGAAGTGATAGGCCGGTGCTTCTGCGCTCAATTCTTCCCGGCTGCCAAAACCATAACCAACGGCTGCGGCGTCCAGACCATTACTGCGCGCGCCGATCAAGTCGTGTTTGCGGTCGCCGATCATCAAGGTGTTGGCCGGGTCCAGGCCTTCTTCGGCCATCAGGTGGGCAATCAGCTCGACTTTATTCGTGCGGGTTCCGTCCAGTTCGCTGCCGTAGATCACTTTGAAGTGTTTGGCGAAGTCGAAGTGTCGGGCGATTTCCCGGGCAAAGATCCATGGCTTGGACGTCGCGATGTACAGCTGGCGCCCTTGCCCGCCAAGGGTTTCCAACAGCGGCGTGACGCCGTCAAAGACGCGATTCTCGTACAGGCCGGTGACCTTGAAGCGTTCACGGTAAAAGTTGACCGCCTCCCAGGCCTTGGCTTCGTCGAAATCGTAGAACTGCATGAACGCCTGCAACAACGGCGGGCCGATGAAGTGCTCAAGTTTGGTCAGGTCAGGCTCGTCGATCCCCAATTTGCTCAAGGCGAACTGGATCGAACGGGTGATTCCTTCGCGCGGGTCGGTCAGGGTGCCATCGAGGTCGAACAAAACGGTTTGGTAATGCATGAAAATTCCTGAGCAATAGCGAGACGCTTTATTAGAGGCTTAGAGCGAGTCGTAGCCTTCGGCAAGATGCAGGTCCTTCAGCTTCACGTAATTCGCTGCGCTGTAGGTGAAAAAGGCTTTTTCCTTGTCCGTCAGCGGCCGAACCTGTTTCACCGGACTGCCCACATAAAGGAAACCGCTTTCCAGGCGCTTGCCTGGGGGCACCAGGCTGCCGGCGCCGATAATCACATCGTCCGCGACCACTGCACCGTCCATCACAATGCTGCCCATGCCGATCAAAACCCGACTGCCCACCGAGCAACCGTGAAGCATGACCTTGTGAGCGATGGTCACATCGTCGCCGATCAGCAACGGGAAGCCATCGGGATTGAACGGCCCGGCGTGGGTAATGTGCAACACGCAGCCGTCCTGCACGCTGGTGCGCGCACCAATGCGGATGCGGTGCATGTCGCCTCGGATCACCGTCAGCGGCCAAACGGAGCTGTCTTCGCCGATTTCGACGTCGCCGATCACCACCGCCGAGCCGTCGACAAAAGCGCCTTTGCCGAGCAGCGGCATGTGGTTCTGATACTTGCGAAGGGTCACGATAGGGTTTCTCTCTGTTGCTGATAGCTGCGGTGAGCGTCGATTGTAATTAAGATGGCTCCATGTTTCTTCCAGCCAAGGTGCCAACCGTGAGCGTGAACAACCCTCTTTTGCAGTCCTACGACCTGCCGCCGTTCTCGGCGATCCGTGCCGAACACGTGCAACCGGCCATTGACCAGATCCTGGCTGACAACCGTGCCGCCATTATCGAGATCCTCAAGACCCAGGGCAAACAACCGACCTGGGCCGGCCTGGTGCTGGCGATGGATGAACTCAATGACCGTCTGGGCGCGGCCTGGAGCCCGGTCAGCCACCTGAATGCCGTGTGCAACAACGCCGAGCTGCGTGAAGCCTACGAGTCCTGCCTTCCAGCATTGAGCGCCTACTCTACCGAGCTGGGCCAGAATCGCGAACTGTTCGAAGCCTTCGAAGCCCTGGCCAGCAGCCCGGAAGCTGCCGGTTTTGATGTGGCGCAGAAAACTATCCTGGAACACTCCCTGCGTGACTTCCGTCTGTCGGGTATCGACCTGCCGGAAGCCGAACAAAAGCGTTACGCCGAAGTGCAGAGCAAATTGTCGGAGCTGGGCAGCCGCTTCTCCAACCAGTTGCTCGACGCGACTCAGGCCTGGACCAAGCATGTCACCGATGAAGCAACCCTGGCAGGCCTGACCGATTCGGCCAAGGCGCAGATGGCTGCCGCCGCCCAGGCCAAAGACCTGGACGGCTGGCTGATCACTCTGGAATTCCCGAGCTACTACGCGGTGATGACCTACGCCCAGGACCGCAACCTGCGCGAAGAAGTTTACGCAGCGTACTGCACCCGCGCGTCGGATCAGGGCCCGAATGCCGGTCAGAACGATAACGGCCCGGTCATGGAAGAAATCCTCGACCTGCGTCAGGAACTGGCCAGGCTGTTGGGTTTCGCCAGCTTTTCGGAGCTGAGCCTGGCCACCAAAATGGCTGAATCGAGCGATCAGGTTCTCAGTTTCCTGCGTGATCTGGCCAAGCGCAGCAAACCATTCGCCGCCCAGGATCTGCAGCAGCTCAAAGCCTACGCCGCCGAACAAGGCTGCCCGGATCTGCAAAGCTGGGACAGCGGTTTCTACGGCGAAAAACTTCGCGAGCAGCGCTACAGCGTGGCCCAGGAAGCTCTTCGCGCCTACTTCCCGATCGACAAGGTGTTGGGTGGCTTGTTCGCCATCGTTCAACGTCTGTACGGCATCGAGATCGCCGAACTGAAAGGCTTCGACACCTGGCATCCGGATGTTCGCCTGTTCGAAATCAAGGAAAACGGCCAGCACGTCGGGCGCTTCTTTTTCGACCTGTATGCCCGCGCGAACAAGCGCGGCGGTGCCTGGATGGACGGCGCACGTGACCGTCGTCGTACGATTGAAGGCGTACTGCAAAGCCCGGTGGCCAATCTGGTGTGCAACTTCACCCCGGCCGACAGCGGCAAGCCTGCGCTGCTGACCCACGATGAAGTGACCACTCTGTTCCACGAGTTCGGCCATGGCCTGCATCACCTGCTGACCCGCGTCGAACACGCCGGCGTGTCCGGCATTAACGGCGTGGCGTGGGATGCGGTCGAGTTGCCAAGCCAGTTCATGGAAAACTGGTGCTGGGAGCCGGAAGGCCTGGCGCTGATTTCCGGTCATTACGAAAGCGGCGAACCGTTGCCTCAGGACCTGCTGGAGAAAATGCTCGCGGCGAAGAACTTCCAGTCCGGCCTGATGATGGTTCGCCAATTGGAGTTCTCGCTGTTCGACTTCGAACTGCACGCCACCCACGGCGACGGCCGCAGCGTGCTGCAAGTGCTCGAAGGTGTGCGCGATGAGGTCTCGGTCATGCGTCCGCCGGCCTACAACCGCTTCCCGAACAGTTTCGCCCACATCTTCGCCGGCGGTTACGCGGCGGGTTACTACAGCTACAAGTGGGCTGAAGTGCTGTCGGCCGATGCCTTCTCGAAATTCGAAGAAGAGGGCGTACTCAACGCCGACACCGGTCGCGCGTTCCGCGAGGCGATCCTGGCGCGCGGTGGTTCTCAGGAGCCGATGGTGCTGTTCGTCGACTTCCGCGGACGTCCGCCGTCGATTGACGCACTCTTGCGCCATAGCGGCCTGAGTGAGGTCGCGGCAGCATGAGTGAGGGTCCTGTGATTACCAAAAGACGCTTTATCGCCGGGGCGGTCTGCCCGGCCTGCAGCGAGCCGGACAAGTTGATGATGTGGAACGAAGACGAAGTCCCGCATCGTGAATGCGTGGCCTGCGGTTATTCCGACACGTTGAATGAACAAGGCCTGTCCGTGCCCAAGGAGTTGGGCACGCGGGTTAACACTTCAGCGTTGAAAGTGCCGGACGCCAAGGTTCAGGCCGTGCAGTTTTTCCCGAACCCAAAGCTGAAGAAAAAGCCTGACGAGCAGCACTGATAGCTGCCCCCTCACTGTGCAATGCAGTGGGGGGCAATTTATTCAACGTGGGCCGACTTGAACCAGCTTTTCATCGAGCACGCGGCAAACGGGCTGGTACTGCAATCGCCGTTGGCCAGCGCCGTGCGAAGCTTGTCGACATCGGCCTGCATCATGTAACGAACACCGTCCTTGAAATGGGTACTGTCGCCAAAACCGCCCTGGGTCATTTCGCTCAGCGCATCATCCTTGCTCCAACCCTGCACCACCACACGGTACATCGCGGCCATCAGGCCGGTGCGGTCCGAACCATGTTTGCAGTGCATCAGTACCGGGCCTTTGGCTTCGGCGGCTTGAATGGTGCGCAAGGCCTTGATTACATCCGCGTCATCCACGTGATTGGTGCGATAAGGCAGTTGTACCTGTGCGATATCTGGCGTGGATAACCAGCTTGAATCCGATTCGGGCAGGAAATTGATAACGGTGGCGATCTTGAGCTTTTGCAGTAATGACACGGCACCCTGGTCTGGTAGTGCGCTTCGATAGAGCGTCGGCGACATTTGATAGAGGTTGTATTGCACCTCGACGGATTGAGCCCACTCCGCAGGACGGTGCAAAGCGGTGTCGTCAGCGTGAGCCAGGGTCTGGTTGAAAATTGCGACCAGCGATAGGCATATCGCAGGGATACAGCGCGGTAGTGACATGCTTGGGTGACCGTTCAGAGAGTCTGGATGTTGGCATCCAGAATCGCCCCTGAGCGGTCAAAGCCCTGTGAGGGGGGTGTCAATGAATCGTGAAACGGTGCTGCCAAGCCTTCAGAAGGCTCGGACTTACAATTTTAGCTTGATGAAAGACTTGAGCAGGTCGTCCAGCCCCTGGATGCGAACAATGCCGGTGTAGGGATTGATCCTTCGGACTATAAAACTTGCGCCATCGTCCACGGATAAAGCAGTCAAGGCATAGTCGAACTCCGACTCATCACCGTCCTCCATATCCAGCACTTCAATTTGCACTCCGATTCTCTGAGGAGGGACAGGTTCAACTGGTTTATCCGGATCAAAGATATCAACAATGTCTTCTGGTTCAAGAGTGAGAAAAACTCCGTAGCCAGGGTCAATGACCGGTTGACGGTAGAAGGCGAGAGCCAGTTGAGTAATAGCGCCTACATCTTTCTCATCAATACTGTTATCTGGAATCACGTCTACATCAGACCAGGGATCGTAGTCGAGTTTGTATTCTTCAGTCCCGGCCGTTATATGTAACACCATGGTGGTTACGTTGGTATAAAGCCCCGCACTTTGTTCTCGCACTAATCTTATAATTACCTTGTTAACTTCAGGAGTTTCTACTCGCTGTAGAAATACGCCTGTATCACCTGGTACCCACATCATACTTTCCCCATGCGCCCAAGCTGCTGCGTATGGACCCCATGCGCAGCAGATCATCCAACCTGTGCCAGTCAGATTGACTGGCACACATCAATTACGGATTGACAATATTTGCGTAAGCTTTGGCCAGTGCCAGCAGTTTTGCCTTATCGCTATCATCGATGTCGCCATCGCCATCCACGTCTCGAGCATTATCAATGCTGAAAGTTTGGCCACCATCGTATGACGAAGCATAGTAAGTAGTGGAGTCGAGCAAACGCTCCATGGGTGTGCCATCACCATTCAGGCCCGGCTCTTTCAAAGCAAACTGCAGGGAGACTAATACTTCGTCCGGCTCGACAATGCTCGGACCAAGTTTTTGCAGAAAAATGCCACGTTGATTGAAGTTAGACATTATTAAATCCTTTTAGTGATATCCATATTTAGTTTTACAGCGACTCAAACAATACAGACAACTATAACGGCAAAGCCATTATTCATATGTAACTCTCAATTGCATAAAACGCAAAAGCGCATTTCTACCTTTGTATCCATTAAGGTGAGAAAGCGCCGAACGGCAGTGGCTCGCCGATGCGCCCTGCGATACTGTATGCACATACAGCATCAAGGGTTCTCCCGATGAATACGCCATTGCCCCCACGCGGTCGCGGCACCGCGACCAATCCGCATAACCGCTTCGCCCCCAGTCGCTCGGTGGCCGAGGACGACGGCTGGTATCAGGAAGCGCCGATGACCCAAGGCACCGAAGTGCGCATCGAGACCGCGAAAACCATCATCACCCGCAACAACTCGCCGGACCTGCCCTTCGATCGCTCGATCAATCCTTATCGCGGCTGCGAGCACGGGTGCATCTATTGTTACGCGCGGCCCAGCCACGCCTATTGGGATATGTCGCCGGGGCTGGATTTCGAAACCAAGCTGATCGCCAAGACCAACGCTGCCGATGTGCTGGAAGAACAGCTCTGCAAGCGCGGCTACCAATGTGCACCGATCAACCTGGGTTCCAACACCGATCCTTATCAACCGATCGAACGCGAACACAAGATCACCCGGCAAACCCTCGAAGTGCTGCTGCGTTATCGCCATCCGGTAACCATCATTACCAAAGGCTCGCTGATTCTTCGCGACCTGGACCTGCTGGCCGAACTTGCCCGGCAACGGTTGGTGGCTGTAATGATCAGCCTGACGACCCTGGACGATGAACTCAAACGCATCCTCGAACCCCGCGCCGCAGCACCCAAGGCTCGACTGCGGGCCATCCGGGTGATGCGCGAAGCGGGAATACCGGTGGGGGTGCTCTGTTCGCCGATGATTCCAATGATCAATGACAGCGAACTCGAAAGCCTGCTCACCGAGGCCCATGCAGCGGGCGCGCAGAGTGCCGCTTACATGATGCTGCGCCTGCCTCTGGAAGTGGCGCCGCTGTTCGAAGAATGGCTGGCGGCCCACTATCCTCAACGTGCCGCGCATGTGTTGAGCCTGATTCGCCAAAGCCGTGGCGGTGAGCTCTACGACAGTCGGTTTGGCGCCCGGATGCGCGGCGAAGGACCGTTCGCCGACCTCTTGGCGCAACGCTTTGCCAAAACCATCAAGCGTCTGGGGCTTAATCGTCGGGAAGGATTTAATCTGGATTGCGATGCCTTCTGTCCGCCGGGTCGCCAAATGTCGTTGATTTAAGGACAATTGGCCTATGGTTGAGTGGTTGGAAAGGCGCTTTGCCATTAGGCTGGTCACGTTTTTTGTGACCTGGAACACACGTTCTAGAGCGTTTCATTCAGTTTGAGTTAAGTTTCAACGGCTACCTTGTTCATCGAGTGACTGACGGGTCGAGATCTTCGGCCTGGATGTTTTTTAAACAGCCACTGGCTTCACACCGGACAAAACGGGAAAATTCCCTGACTCCGCCAAAGAGGATGAATCATGAGTGACAAGGATAAACAGCCGCTGGCTGCGTCGGCTTCAGCCCAACCGGAGGCGGAAACCGCCGATGCAGCGTTGCAGCATATCGTTGACGGCTTTTTGCATTTTCATCATGAGGTTTTTCCACAGCAGGAAGAACTCTTCAAAAAACTCGCCACGGCCCAGAGCCCCAGGGCGATGTTCATCGCCTGCGCCGATTCGCGCATCGTTCCTGAGCTGATCACCCAAAGCGCCCCCGGCGACCTGTTCGTGACCCGCAACGTCGGCAACGTCGTTCCGCCTTATGGGCAGATGAACGGCGGTGTTTCCACGGCCATCGAATACGCGGTCCTGGCCCTCGGCGTGCAGCACATCATCATTTGTGGGCACTCCGACTGCGGTGCGATGCGCGCGGTACTCAACCCGCAAAGCCTGGAAAAAATGCCCACGGTCAAAGCCTGGTTGCGTCATGCCGAAGTGGCGAAAACCATGGTCCAGGAAAACTGTCATTGCGCTGACGAAAACGAAAGCATGCACGTCCTCACCGAGGAAAATGTGATCGCTCAGTTGCAGCATTTGCGCACGCATCCGTCGGTAGCCTCGCGCATGGCCAATGGTCATCTGTTTATCCATGGTTGGATCTACAACATCGAAACCAGCGAAATCAGAGCTTACGACGCGGATCAGGGTTGTTTCCTGCCGCTCGATGGCAGCCATCCGATTCCGGTGGCGACGCCCAAGGCGCGCTTCTAAAACCTCCTAAATCCTTGTGTGGTTTAGCCATGGCTGCTGATCAAGCAGCCTGGCTTTGCCATGCCTGAAGAAAACTTCGGGAGAATCCCTATGCGTGCTGCGCAATTAAAAGCTGTTCTGCCACGGGAGCTGTTGGCTTCGGTGGTCGTGTTTCTGGTCGCCCTGCCCTTGTGCATGGGTATTGCCATCGCCTCAGGGCTGCCGCCCGCCAAAGGTTTGATCACCGGGATCATTGGTGGTCTGGTCGTGGGCTGGCTTGCCGGTTCGCCGCTGCAAGTCAGCGGCCCGGCGGCGGGTTTGGCCGTGTTGGTGTTCGAACTGGTGCGCCAGCACGGTATCGCCATGCTTGGCCCAATCCTGCTGCTGGCGGGTTTTCTGCAACTGGTGGCCGGGCGCTTGAAGCTCGGCTGCTGGTTTCGGGTGACGGCGCCAGCGGTGGTCTATGGCATGCTCGCCGGGATTGGCGTGCTGATCGTGCTATCGCAAGTGCATGTGATGCTCGACGCGGTGCCCAAGCCTTCCGGACTGGATAACCTGTCAGCCTTCCCGGCCGCCGTCGCTCAGGCTTTGCCGTCGTTTGGCTGGCAGGCAGGTTTGCTGGGCCTATCGACCATTGCCGTGATGTACTTGTGGGAAAAATTCCGTCCGCACTCCCTGCGTTTTGTTCCGGGTGCGTTGCTCGGTGTCGGTCTGGCGACGATTGCCAGCCTGATACTCGCACTGCAAGTCAAACGCGTGGAGGTACCGGCCAATCTGGCAGAGGCCATCGACTGGCTGAAACCTGCGGATTTGCTCAACCTGGCCGATCCGACGTTGCTGATCGCCGCGTTTGCCGTGGCCTTCATCGCCAGTGCCGAAACGCTGCTTTCGGCCGCGGCCGTTGACCGTATGCACAGCGGCCAGCGTTCGGACTTTGACCGGGAGTTATCGGCACAAGGTGTCGGCAATATGCTCTGTGGCCTGCTCGGCGCATTACCCATGACCGGCGTGATCGTGCGCAGCTCGGCCAACGTCCAGGCCGGCGCCACCACGCGAATGTCGGCGATCTTCCACGGTTTGTGGCTGCTGGCGTTCGTGTTGTTGCTGTCCAGCGTGTTGCAAAGCATTCCGGTGGCAAGCCTGGCGGGTGTGCTGGTTTACACCGGCTTCAAGCTGGTCGACCTGAAAGCCTTTCGTGGCTTGGGCCGTTATGGCCGGATGCCGATGTTCACGTACGCGGCGACCGCACTGGCAATCATCTTCACCGACTTGCTGACCGGCGTGCTGATCGGCTTCGGTCTGACCTTGGCCAAGCTCGCCTGGAAAGCCTCGCGACTGAAGATCAGCCTGATCGATCTGCCCAATGATGGTGAAATGGAATTACGGCTGATGGGTGCGGCAACCTTTCTCAAGGTGCCAGCGCTGACCCAGGTGTTGGGCACGATTCCGGCAGGCGCGACGGTGCATGTGCCGCTCAATAACCTGAGCTACATCGATCATTCGTGTCTGGAATTGCTGGAGGAGTGGGGCCGGGCGAATGCGGCGAAGGGTTCGAAGCTGCTGATTGAGGCGCGGGGTTTGAAGCGCAGGCTGGAAGGCCGATTGCGTACAACCACCGGAGTCGGTGCGACCGGCTAAATCACCTGTAGGAGCGAGGCTTGCCCGCGAAGCTTTTGGCGTACTTGAGGACGCCTTCGCGGGCAAGCCTCGCTCCTACAGGTGGGTTGCAGCTTTATGCAGCGGGCTGCTCCAGCTCCAGGCCGACGCCCAAGCGGCGCGACATGCACGGCCAGCGCTTCCACGCAGCGCCCGTATCCGGGCTGCTGAGTTTTTCGCGGTAGATTTCCACCGACTCCAGCGCAAAGCTTTCGTCGTCGAGCATGCTGTCCACCGCGTGGTGCACCACTTCATCCAGTTGGTTGGCAAATTCCTCACCGATCAATTGGTGGGCAATGAGGTTGGCGACAGTCATGTCCAATGGGATCAGTGGCTGGCCAAAATGCTTGATGTACAGGTCATTGACCTCTTCGACAAACCGATGCGCCAGATAGGCTTCATCCAGCAGGCTATCAAGCCCGATGTGCCCGGACATGATGTCCGGCGGCTGGAGAAAGTACTGTTCGGCGATTTTCAGCACCGGTTTGATTTGCGACTCGATACCCGCTTCCCTGGCAACTTCATTGGCTGCATCCAGCAGATCAGGCACTTCATCGATGTAGGCGGCGACAAAACGCGTCAACACGCCGTTGGCATCCGCCTCGGGTAATTGGATCGACGGGTGCAGGTGAGGCAGTTTGCTTTCCAGCTGACGAGTCAGCAGGCCGGTCTCGGCTTCATGTTGTTGGGCTTTTTGGATCTGCTCGCGCAATGCGGCGGTGTTCATGAAAACTCCAGGAAACAAAGGCAATGAAATAGGGAAGACATAACTTAGCTGGCTTATGAAAAGGGCTAAGACGCATTTGTCATAATTGTTTCATCCTTGAGAGCTCAGAGTTATATCCATTCGCCACCACTCGTCTGCATCCTTCTCCATTCGTGACCTTGAACGCAAGTCCCAGCTGTTTCAGATCATTTACGCCATCACATTGCGAGGTCGCACTCGCTGTCTATACTCGGGTGGGAATGGAGTTAGCTGATGACGCCCGACTGCACACGCAGCAAGGCTCGGCGATTCAAGTTCGTAGTCTGAAAAAGCCGCTCCCTTGCCGCAGGTGAAAGCCGGCGGGATAACAAGAACGATAAGGGGAACCCGCAATGATGCGACATCCACACGTCTGGATGGGCCTCCTGTTGTGGTCAATTTTCAGCCCGGCACACGCTGCCTGGACTGTGAATATGGCGCCTGGAGCGACTGAAATCAGTCACGCAGTATTTGACCTGCACATGACCATTTTCTGGATCTGCGTAGTGATCGGCATCATCGTCTTCGGCGCCATGTTCTGGTCGATGATTCTCCACCGTCGCTCGACCGGGCAGGTGGCCGCAAAATTTCATGAAAGCACCACCGTCGAAATCCTCTGGACCATCGTGCCGTTCCTGATCCTGGTGGCGATGGCGATTCCGGCGACCGCCACCCTGATCAAGATGTACGACGCCAGTGAGCCGGATATCGATATCCAGGTCACCGGCTATCAGTGGAAGTGGCACTACAAATACCTGGGCCAGGACGTTGAGTTCTTCAGCAACCTGACCACACCCGCCGACCAGATCCACAACAAGGAAGCCAAAGGCGAGCATTACTTGCTCGAAGTCGACAAGCCGCTGGTGCTGCCGATTGGCGCCAAGGTGCGTTTTCTCGTGACCTCCGCCGACGTTATCCACTCGTGGTGGGTGCCGGCCTTCGCGGTCAAGCGCGATGCGATTCCGGGGTTCGTCAACGAAGCCTGGACCCGAATCGAAAAGCCCGGCCTCTACCGGGGCCAGTGCGCCGAACTGTGCGGCAAGGACCACGGCTTCATGCCCATCGTGGTCGAGGTCAAGGAAAAGGCCGACTACGAAAAATGGCTGGGCGAGCGCAAGGCTGAAGCCCTGCAGCTCAAAGAGCTGACCAGCAAGGAATGGACCCTCGACGAGCTCAAGGAACGCGGCGACAAGATTTATCACACCACCTGTGTGGCCTGTCACCAGGCCGAAGGTCAGGGCCTGCCGCCGATGTTCCCGGCACTCAAGGGCTCGAAAATCGCTACAGGACCTAAAGAAGGTCACCTGAGCATTGTCTTCCACGGCAAGCCTGGCACCGCCATGGCGGCGTTCGGCAAGCAGCTCTCGGAAGTCGATATCGCGGCGGTCGTGACCTACGAACGTAACGCCTGGGGCAACAACAAGGGCGACATGGTCACTCCTAAAGAAGTGCTGGAGCTGAAACAGGCGGAAAGCAAATGACCCGGTCTATTGCGCATCTAAGGAACCGGTCGGGGCAGCGCGCCCCGGCCTGCCCAGCCCATCTGTTTGCAGGAGACACGCCATGAGCGCCGTCATCGATGACCATGGTCATGCCACCGATCACGCCCACGGCCCGGCCAAAGGCCTGATGCGTTGGGTGCTGACCACCAACCACAAGGACATCGGCACGCTGTACCTGTGGTTCGCGTTTTCCATGTTCCTGTTGGGCGGTTCGTTCGCGATGGTGATTCGCGCCGAGCTGTTCCAGCCCGGGCTGCAAATCGTCGAACCGGCGTTCTTCAACCAGATGACCACCATGCACGGTCTGGTCATGGTGTTCGGTGCGGTGATGCCGGCCTTCGTCGGCCTCGCCAACTGGATGATCCCGTTGATGATCGGCGCGCCGGACATGGCCCTGCCACGGATGAACAACTTCAGCTTCTGGCTGTTGCCAGCGGCGTTCATCCTGCTGGTGTCGACCCTGTTCACCCCCGGTGGCGGACCGAACTTCGGCTGGACGTTCTACGCCCCGCTGTCGACAACCTACGCACCGGAAAGCGTGACGTTCTTCATCTTCGCCATCCACTTGATGGGGATCAGTTCGATCATGGGCGCGATCAATGTGATCGCGACCATCCTCAACCTGCGCGCCCCCGGCATGACGCTGATGAAAATGCCGCTGTTCGTCTGGACCTGGCTGATCACTGCGTTCCTGCTGATCGCGGTGATGCCGGTACTGGCGGGCTGCGTGACGATGATGCTGATGGACATCCACTTCGGCACCAGCTTCTTCAGTGCCGCCGGTGGCGGTGATCCGGTGTTGTTCCAGCACGTGTTCTGGTTCTTCGGCCATCCCGAGGTGTACATCATGATCCTGCCGGCCTTCGGTGCCGTCAGCTCGATCATCCCGACCTTCTCGCGCAAGCCGTTGTTCGGCTACACCTCGATGGTCTACGCCACGGCAAGCATTGCGTTCCTGTCGTTTATCGTCTGGGCGCACCACATGTTCGTGGTCGGCATTCCGCTGGTGGGCGAGCTGTTCTTCATGTACGCCACGCTGCTGATCGCCGTGCCCACTGGCGTGAAGGTGTTCAACTGGGCGAGCACCATGTGGCAGGGCTCGCTGACCTTCGAGACGCCGATGTTGTTTGCGGTGGCGTTCGTCATCCTGTTCTCCATCGGCGGTTTCTCCGGGCTGATGCTGGCCATCGCCCCGGCGGACTTCCAGTACCAGGACACCTACTTCGTGGTCGCGCACTTCCACTACGTGCTGGTACCGGGAGCGATCTTCGGGATCTTTGCCTCGGCGTATTACTGGATGCCGAAGTGGACCGGGCACATGTACGACGAAACCCTCGGCAAGCTGCACTTCTGGCTCTCGTTCATCGGCATGAACATGGCGTTCTTCCCGATGCACTTCGTGGGGCTGGCGGGCATGCCACGGCGGATTCCGGACTACAACCTGCAATTCGCCGACTTCAACATGGTCTCGTCGATTGGCGCGTTCATGTTCGGCACCACGCAGATCTTCTTCCTGTTCATCGTGATCAAGACCATCCGCGGCGGCCCGCCTGCACCGGCCAAACCGTGGGATGGGGCTGAAGGGCTGGAGTGGAGTATTCCGTCACCGGCGCCGTATCACACGTTCACCACGCCGCCGGAAGTGAAATGACTGTAGGAGCGAGCCTGCTCGCGATGGACGTCAACGAAAACGCCGGGAGCCTGACACGCCGTGGCGCTCTCGGTTTTTTCGCGAGCGAGCTCGCTCCTACAGGGTTATGGGCAGAGGTTTGGAATCATGGCTGATTCAATTTCGTTGAAAAAGCTGGTCACGCGTCTACTGATGGTGGTGGTGGCGATGTTTGTCTTCGGTTTTGCCCTGGTGCCGATCTACGACGTGATGTGCAAGGCCTTCGGCATCAACGGCAAGACGGCCGGGCAGTACGAAGGCGAGCAAACGGTCGACACGTCGCGGCAGGTGCGCGTGCAGTTTCTGTCGACCAACTCGGCCGACATGTCCTGGGATTTCTACCCGAAAGGCGATGAGCTGATCGCAAACCCGGGGGCGGTGAACGAGATGATCTTCATCGCGCACAACCCCACAGATCGGCCGATGAGCGCCCAGGCGGTTCCGAGCATCGCGCCGAGCAACGCGGCGGCCTATTTCCACAAGACCGAATGTTTCTGCTTTACCCAGCAAGTGTTGCAGCCCGGTGAGCGGATCGAGATGCCGGTACGTTTCATTGTTGACCGTGACATGCCCAAGGATGTGAAGCACCTGACGCTGTCCTACACGCTGTTCGATATCACCGCCCGACATCCACCGGTAGCCGTAAACACTGGCGGCTGAGCGTGCCCGATAAGGAGAACAATAAATGGCAACTCATGAACACTATTACGTACCGGCCCAGAGCAAATGGCCGATTATCGCCACGGTCGGCATGCTCACGACAGTGTTCGGCCTGGCCACCTGGTTCAATGACCTGAAAGCGGCGCGGCCGGAATCCCACGGCCCGCTGATCTTTTTCGTCGGCGGGCTGCTGCTGGCTTACATGCTGTTCGGCTGGTTCGGTACGGTGATCAAGGAAAGCCGCGGCGGGTTGTACAGCGCACAGATGGATCGCTCGTTTCGCTGGGGCATGAGCTGGTTCATCTTCTCGGAGGTGATGTTCTTCATCGCCTTCTTCGGTGCCCTGTTTTATGTGCGTCACGTGTCCGGCCCGGCCCTCGGTGGCGAGGGCGCCAAAGGCATCGCCCACATGCTGTGGCCAAACTTCCAGTTCACCTGGCCATTGCTGAATAACCCCGACTCGAAACTGTTCCCGCCGCCCAAGGAAGTCATCAGCCCTTGGGGCCTGCCACTGCTCAATACAGTTTTACTGGTCAGCTCCAGCGTCACCGTGACCATCGCCCACCATGCCTTGAAGAAGGGCCATCGCGGTGCGCTGAAAATCTGGCTGGCGATCACCGTGTTGCTGGGTTGCGCGTTCCTTGGCTTCCAGGCCGAAGAGTACCTGCACGCCTACCACGAACTGGGCCTGACCCTCGGTTCCGGCATCTACGGCGCGACCTTCTTCATGCTCACCGGTTTCCACGGCGCCCACGTGACCATCGGCACCATCATCCTGTTCGTGATGCTGATGCGGATCATGCGCGGGCACTTCGATAACGAGCACCAGTTCGGTTTTGAAGCGGCGAGTTGGTACTGGCACTTCGTGGACGTGGTGTGGATCGGGTTGTTCGTTTTCGTTTACGTGTTGTAGGAGCGAGCTTGCTCGCTCCTACACCTACCAAGGCACGTGCGACACCAACTGGCCGCTGAAAAAACCCCAGGCAATCAAGCCGACGGTGATGGCGGCCAGCGCCACACGAACACTCAAGGCAATGACGAGGCGGTTCGAGCTGCTGTCGTCCTTGACCAGAAAAAACAGGCCGCTGAACAGGCTGACAACCGTGGCAATCAGCATCAGGACGATAGCTGCTTTGAGCATGGTGAGACTCCGGGGGAAAGGCGATGCACTTGAGTATAGCTATCGCGACTAGCGACTTTCTGGCGATGCCATGAAGCGCTTCCGGCCGGGCATCGTGCCGACATTGGTGGTCGCGCTATTGCTGCCGCTGCTGGTGTCGCTCGGGTTCTGGCAATTGAGCCGGGGCGCGGAGAAAAGCGCGCTGCTGCAAAGCTACGCCGAACGCCGTGCCGCTGAACCGATGGCCAGCACCGAGCTGCAACACACCGAAGATCCAGCTTTTCGCCGCGTGCGCCTGCATGGCCAGTTCGATGCGACGCACAGCCTGCTGCTGGATAACCGTCAGCGCGACGGCAAGGTTGGAGTCGAGTTGCTGCAACCGTTTCAGGATCAGGCGACCGGGCTTTGGCTGCTGGTCAATCGCGGCTGGCTGCCGTGGCCCGATCGGCGCACACCGCCGCAATTCACCACGCCTAAAGAACCGTTGAGCCTCGATGCATCGGTCTACGTCTCCCCCGGCGCGACCTTTCAATTACATGCCGATCCGAGCACCACAACCTGGCCTCAGCTGGTGACAGCCGTTGAGCCGGCGAAGCTCTGGGCAGTGCTTGACCGTGAAGGGTTTGCCTACGAATTACGTGCAGAAGCCGGTCCCGCGTCCTACCAGGCCGATTGGCCGGTGGTGGCCATGGGGCCGGAAAAACACATCGCTTATGCCGTGCAGTGGTTCGCCATGTCGATCGCCCTGCTCGGCCTATATCTCTATCTCGGCTGGCACAACGCAAAGGAGAAACACCATGGGAGCGGCCATGAATCCACCCAGCATGTCTGAGGCGAAAACGCCGGCAAGTCGGCGCAAGGGGCGCTTGCAGTTGCTGCTGATCCTGCTCGGGGTGATCGGTCCGATGATCCTCGCCACCGGCATGTACAAATTGCAGTTCTGGGTGCCGGAGGGGCGCAGTTATCACGGCGAACTGATCGGCAACGGCCAGACCCGCGCCGACCTCGGCGTGCAGGCGCAGGAAGACCGCTGGCAGATGCTGGTGACGGCGCCCAAGGAGTGTTCGGTGGACTGCCAGCAACTGGTGTATCTGGCGCGACAAATCCAGATCGGCCTCGGTCGCGATGCTTCACGCGCCAGCCACGCGTTGGCCGCCGCGCAACCGCTGGCTGCCGATTACGAAGCCAAGCTGACCCGCGAATACCCGCAACTGCAACGCTACCCCATGGACCTGACCACCTTCAGCAAGACGACGGGCGATCAGGCGGTGCCGCAGCTATGGATCATCGACCCGCACGGCAATCTGGTGCTGCGCTACGACCCGACCGTCAAGGGCAAGGACCTGCTCAACGACCTGCGTCACCTGCTGAAACTGTCGAACATCGGATAAGGGCATCGTCATGGCCAAACCTGGATTTCGCCTCGCGCTGTTTGCCACGTTGCTGGCACTGATTGTGGTGTTGCTCGGCGCCTACACCCGCCTGACCCACGCCGGCCTCGGCTGTCCGGACTGGCCCGGCTGCTACGGCTTTATCAGCGTGCCGAAAAGCGAAGCCCAATTGGCCCATGCCGAATTGCACTTTCCCGATGCGCCAGTGGAAGCCCACAAGGGCTGGAACGAGATGGTCCACCGTTACTTCGCTGGGACGCTGGGGATGTTGATCTCGGTGCTGGCCGGTCGCGCCTGGGTGCATCGGCGTCATCCGGGGCAACCGGTGAAGTTGCCGCTGTTCCTACTGGCGGTGGTGTTCGCCCAAGCGGCATTTGGCATGTGGACGGTGACGCTCAAGCTCTGGCCGCAGGTGGTCACCGGGCATTTGCTCGGTGGGTTTGCAACGTTGAGTTTGTTGTTCCTGCTGACCTTAAGACTGTCTGGCGTACTGCCGGCGCTGACGGTGCCGCGCCGCTTGCAGTACTGGGCGACGGCCGGATTACTGCTGGTGATCCTGCAAATTGCCCTCGGTGGCTGGGTCAGTTCCAACTACGCGGCGGTGGCCTGCATCGACTTCCCGACCTGTCACGGGCAATGGCTGCCACAGGCTGATTTCGCCAACGGCTTTCACCTGACCCAACACATCGGCCCGAACTACCTCGGCGGGCAACTGGACAGCGATGCGCGCACGGCAATTCATCTGACGCACCGTATCGGCGCCCTGCTGGTGACTGTTGCCCTGCTGGGGTTGGCCTGGCAACTGAAAGTCGTCGGCATGACGCGCCTGGCCGGGTTGGTGCTGATCGCCCTCGCCGCACAAATCACCCTGGGCATCAGCAACGTGTTGTTTCATCTGCCACTGCCGGTGGCCGTCGCCCATAACGCGGGCGGCGCCGCGTTGCTGCTGACGATGGTGCTGGTCAATTATCACGCGCGAACCAGTCTGGTTCGGGTCAAGCAGCAATCCCCTGCGCGCTGGCGGTTCAGCCCGCGCAAACACTCGGCCGGGCCCATAACAATAAAAGGAGAGATGCCATGGCGACTCTGATTGGCGAACATCACAGTCAGGCGATCTGGCGTGACTACCTGGAGCTGACCAAGCCGAAAGTGGTGGTGCTGATGCTCATCACTTCACTGGTGGGCATGTTCCTCGCGACCCGCGCCGGGGTGCCGTGGACGGTGCTGGTGTTCGGCAACCTGGGGATTGCCCTGTGTGCCGGTGGGGCGGCGGCGGTCAATCATGTGGTGGACCGGCGGATCGATGCGGTGATGGCCCGCACGCACAAACGGCCCTTGGCCGAAGGCCGGGTGTCACCGGCGGCTGCGCTGACGTTCGCACTGGTGCTGGCCGTGCTCGGCCAAGCCATTCTGTTGGCCTTCACTAATCCGTTGACCGCTTGGCTGACCCTCGCCTCGCTGCTCGGTTACGCGGTGGTTTATACCGGTTTCCTGAAACGCGCGACGCCACAGAACATCGTCATCGGTGGCCTGGCCGGCGCCGCGCCGCCGCTGCTCGGCTGGACCGCAGCCACCGGTCACATCAGCGCCGAACCGCTGTTGCTGGTGCTGATCATCTTCGCCTGGACCCCGCCACACTTCTGGGCCCTGGCGATTCACCGCAAAGAGGAATACGCCAAAGCCGACATTCCGATGCTGCCGGTGACCCACGGCGAGCACTACACCAAGGTCCATATTCTGCTGTATACCTTCGCACTGCTGGCCGTCAGCCTGATGCCGTACGTGATCCACATGAGCGGCATGCTCTACCTGATTTGTGCGCTGGGACTGGGCGCGAGGTTTCTGCAATGGGCCGTGGTGCTGTACCGTGGCACTCGGCCGCACGCGGCGATCAACACGTTCAAGTACTCTATTTACTACTTGTTCCTGCTGTTTATCGCCCTGCTCGTAGACCACTACCTACTGTTGAACCTATGACTCGAACTCAGAAAACCGTCTTCATCCTCGTCGCCCTGATCGCGCTGGTTCTGGGCCTGACCATCAACAAAGTGCTGTCCGGCAAAGGCCAGGGCGACCCGACCGCGTTGATCGACGCCGGCATCATCCTGTTGCCGCAAAGCCGTAATTTGCCGAACGTGACGATGACCGACCAGGACGGCAAACCGGTGGCGGTCAACGAGCTGAAAGACAAGTGGAGCCTGCTGTTCTTCGGCTACACCTTCTGCCCGGACATCTGCCCGACCACCCTCGCCCAACTGCGCCAGATCAAAAGCGAACTGCCGCCCGAGGTTGTGGATAAGTTGCAGATCATCCTGGTCAGCGTCGACCCGAATCGCGACACGCCGAAGCAGCTCAAGCAGTATCTGGGCTACTTTGATCCGCAGTTCCAGGGGCTGACGGCCTCATCGGTGGACGACATTCAGAAGCTCGCCAATGCCGTGAGCATTCCGTTTATTCCAGCGGACACCAGCAAGCCGAATTATACCGTTGATCACAGCGGCAACCTGGCGGTGATCGGTCCGGATGGGACGCAGCGTGGGTTTATTCGGGCGCCGTTGAATAATGTGAAGTTGGTGGCGCAGTTGCCGGTGATGCTCAAACGCAAATAAGCACCACCCCCACTGTAGGAGCCAGGCTTGCCGGCGAAGGCGATCTCACGGACGCCTTCGCCGGCAAGCCTGGCTCCTACAGGGTCGGGACAATCGGCATAAAAAAGGGGACGCTCATGGCGTCCCCTTTTTCGTTACATCCGCGGATCAGAACGCCGGCACGACCGCGCCTTTGTACTTCTCGAGAATGAACGCCTTCACTTCCGGGCTGTGCAGCGCGGCAACCAGTTTCTTCATCGCGTCGCTGTCCTTGTCGTCCGGGCGGGCCACGAGGATGTTCACGTACGGCGAGTCGCTGCCTTCGATGACCAGTGCATCCTTGGCCGGATCGAGCTTGGCTTCCAGTGCGTAGTTGGTGTTGATCAGCGCCAGGTCGACCTGGGTCAGCACGCGCGGGATGGTCGCGGCTTCCAGTTCACGGATTTTCAGGTCCTTGGTGTTCTCGGTGATGTCCTTAACGGTCGCCAGGATGTTGTTCGAATCCTTCAACTTGATCAGGCCAGCCTTGGCCAGCAGCAACAGCGCACGGCCGCCGTTGGTGGCGTCGTTCGGGATGACCACGTTGGCGCCGCCTGGCAGTTCGGTCAGTGCTTTGTACTTGCTGGAGTAAGCGCCCAGCGGTTCCAGGTGCACGCCGGCAACAGCTACCAGGTTGGTGCCCTTGGCCTTGTTGAATTCATCGAGGTACGGCTGGTGCTGGAAGAAGTTGGCGTCCAGGCGTTTTTCCGCAACCTGTACGTTCGGCTGGATGTAGTCGGTGAAGACTTTGACTTTCAGGTCCACGCCTTCTTTGGCCAGTGCCGGCTTCACGAATTCGAGGATTTCCGCGTGCGGGACCGGGGTCGCTGCGACGGTCAGGGTGTCGGCATGGGCGGAAAAGGCTGCAACGGCAGCGAACGCGACGAGTAGTTTTTTCATTCAGCTAACTCCTTGTGCGGCGCCCGTTCGGCGCCTGCCAGCGAATGGCCGGCTCATGCATTTATTTAGAAAAGCTTATTTACGAGAAAAGTGGACAACCAATTTGTCGCCAACGGTTTGCAGCACCTGGACCAGCACCAGCAGCAACACCACCGTCACAACCATCACATCGGTCTGGAAACGCTGGTAACCGAAACGGATCGCCAGGTCACCCAAACCACCAGCGCCCACCACACCGGCCATCGCCGTGTAGGACACCAGCGTAATGGCTGTCACCGTAATCGCTGCAAAGATGCCCGGACGGGCTTCCGGCAGCAAGGCGTTGGTGATGATCTGCCGCGTCGTTGCGCCCATGGCCTGGGTCGCCTCGATGATGCCGCGATCGACTTCACGCAGGGCGGTTTCCACCAGTCGCGCGAAGAACGGCGTGGCGCCCACCACCAGCGGTGGAATCGCACCGGCAACACCCAGCGAGGTGCCGGTGATCAGTACGGTGAACGGAATCATCACGATCAACAGGATGATGAACGGCAGCGAACGCAGAATGTTCACCACCAGCGACAGCATCGCGTACACGCCTTTGGCTTCCAGCAACTGGCGTGGGCTGCACAGGAACAACAGCACGCCCAGGGGCAGGCCGAGCAACACCGTGAACAGCAACGAACCGCCGAGCATCAGCAAGGTGTCGCCGGTGGCCAGCCAGATTTCGAACCAGTCGATGTTGGCGAAGAAACTTGTCAAGGCTTCCATTAGCGCAGCACCTCCATGTGGACGTCAGCCGCGGTGAAGCGGGCAAACGCCGCGTCCATGTCACCACCGGTGACGGCCAGGGTGAGTTGCCCGTAGGGAACGTCTTTGATGCGGTCGATACGACCGGCCAGGATGCTGTAGTCCACACCCGTTTCGCGAGCGACGGTGCCCAGCAACGGCGCGTAGGTCGCTTCACCCTGGAAGGTCAGGCGCACGATGCGGCCCGGGACATGAGCGAAGTCGTCACGCTGTTCGCTTTCGTCAATCTGCTCGTCTTCTTGCACGAAGCGCTTGGTGGTCGGGTGCTTCGGATGCAGGAACACCTCGGCCACCGAACCTTGCTCGACGATCACGCCAGCGTCCATCACCGCCACCTGGTCGCAGACCCGGCGAATCACATCCATCTCGTGGGTGATCAACACGATAGTCAGCTTCAGCTCGCGATTGATCTCGGCCAGCAATTGCAGGACCGACGCCGTGGTCTGCGGGTCCAGAGCACTGGTGGCTTCGTCGCACAGCAGGATTTTCGGTTTGGTCGCCAGAGCGCGGGCGATGCCCACCCGTTGTTTCTGGCCGCCAGACAATTGCGCCGGGTACTTTTTGGCGTGGTCGGACAGGCCAACCCGCGCCAGCAACTCAGCCACCCGCAGGTCGATGTCACTGCGCGACAATTCACCCGCCAGGGTCAACGGCAGCGCGACGTTGTCGGCTACGGTCTTGGACGCCAGCAGGTTGAAGTGCTGGAAGATCATCCCGACCTGCTGACGGAAACGCCGCAGGCTATTGGCGTCGAGCGCGGTGACTTCTTCGCCGTCGACGAAGATCTTGCCGCCACTGGCGTTTTCCAGGCGATTGATCAGACGCAGCAGGGTACTTTTTCCCGCGCCGGAATGACCGATCAGGCCGTAAACCTGACCATTCTCAATCGTCAGACTGGTCGGATGCAGGGCGGGGATATCCTTACCGGCGACGCGGTAGGTTTTGTGGACGTTTTGAAACTCGATCACGTAGCGAACCTTGTGGGGCGCGTTATAAAAGGATCAGCGGTTAGCCGGGCGCGCATTTTAGCCTGTCCGTATAGAGGTTCTTAGCATTTATTTCGCATTCATCCTGCCATTTGGCAATAACGCGATCAAAGGTCAGAAAAAAGGAACGGCTAAAAGCGCCATCAGTCACTAATTAAGCAACTTCGAAACCACCCTGGGTGCCGTGCCTGGGAATTGTTCAAGCGTCCTGGCTATGGCAGGAATCGCAAACGAGGAGTTTATGCCTGATGAGTACTAAAAAGCCTGCCGCCCCCAAAAGCGCACTGGCCGGGACCGATACCCTGGACCGCGGCAACACCAATGCCAAGCTCGACAGCCTGGAAAAATTCCGCTCCGACGCCACCGATCAAGCCCTGCGCACCAATCAGGGCGTGAAGGTTTCGGACAACCAGAACACCTTGAAGGTCGGTGCTCGCGGACCTTCGTTGCTGGAAGACTTCATCATGCGTGAAAAAATCACGCACTTTGACCATGAACGCATTCCCGAGCGCATCGTGCATGCCCGCGGCACCGGCGCTCATGGATTCTTCCAGAGCTATGAAAACCATTCCGTGCTGACCAAGGCAGGCTTCCTGCAAGACCCGGCGAAGAAAACCCCGGTATTCGTGCGCTTTTCAACGGTACAAGGCCCTCGTGGGTCAGGCGATACCGTGCGGGACGTACGAGGTTTCGCCGTGAAGTTCTTCACCGACGAAGGCAACTTCGACCTGGTGGGCAACAACATGCCGGTGTTTTTCATTCAGGACGCGATCAAGTTTCCTGACTTCGTGCACGCGGTCAAGCCCGAGCCACACAACGAGATTCCTACCGGCGGTTCGGCGCACGACACCTTCTGGGACTTTGTTTCGCTGGTGCCGGAATCGGCGCACATGGTGATCTGGACCATGTCTGACCGGGCGATCCCGAAAAGCCTGCGCAGCATGCAGGGCTTCGGCGTGCACACCTTCCGGTTGATCAATGCCGAAGGAAAATCACGCTTCGTCAAATTCCACTGGCGCCCCACGGCCGGCACTTGCTCGCTGGTGTGGGACGAAGCGCAGAAGCTCGCGGGCAAAGACACCGATTACCACCGTCGCGATCTCTGGGAGTCAATCGAGATGGGCGACTACCCGGAATGGGAGCTGGGTGTTCAGGTGGTCGAGGAAGAAAACGAACACGCCTTCGATTTTGACCTGCTCGACCCGACCAAGATCATTCCCGAGGAAATCGTACCGATCACCCCGCTGGGCAAGATGACCCTCAATCGCAACCCGGACAACTTCTTTGCCGAAACCGAGCAGGTCGCCTTTTGCCCAGGGCATATCGTGCCGGGAATCGACTTCTCCAACGATCCGCTGCTGCAAGGTCGGCTGTTTTCCTACACCGATACGCAGATCAGCCGACTCGGTGGACCGAACTTTCACGAGATTCCGATCAACCGCCCGGTATCACCGTTCCACAACGGTCAGCGGGATGCGATGCACCGCACCACCATCGACAAGGGGCGCGCATCCTACGAGCCGAATTCGATCGATGGCGGTTGGCCGAAAGAAACTCCACCGGCTGCACAGGATGGCGGCTTCGAGACGTATCCGGAGCGCATCGACGCGAACAAGATCCGCCAGCGCAGCGAGTCGTTCAGCGACCACTTCTCCCAGGCGCGGCTGTTTTTCCACAGCATGAGCAAGCACGAGCAGGAACACATCATCTCGGCCTACAGCTTTGAGCTGGGCAAGGTTGAGCGCGAGTTTATTCGGGCGCGGCAAGTGAATGAGATCCTCGCCAACATCGACCTGGAACTGGCCAAGCGCGTGGCGCAGAACCTCGGTCTGCCGGCGCCTAAAGCCGGGACGGTCGAGGTGCCAAAAACCTCGCTTGATCGTTCGCCGGCCCTGAGTCAGGCGAATCTGCTGCCGGGCAATATCAAAACCCGGAAAGTGGCGATTCTGGCAGCGAATGGTGTCGATGGCGCAGCCATTGATGCGTTGAAGAAAGCGCTGGCGGCCGAAGGTGCGCACGCCAAGCTGCTGGGCCCGACTTCCGCTCCCGTGACCACCGCCGATGGCAAGGCGCTGCCGGTCGATGCGTCGATGGAAGGCTTGCCTTCGGTGGCGTTCGACGCGGTGTTCGTACCCGGTGGCGCGGCGTCGATCAAGGCGTTGAGCACGGACGGTGTGGCGTTGCATTACCTGCTGGAGGCCTACAAACATTTGAAGGCAATCGCACTGCATGGCGAGGCCAAGCAGTTGCTGGATGTGTTGAAGCTGGAGGCTGATGCGGGGTTGATCGTCGGAGCGGACGCCAAGCTGTTCAAGGCGTTTTTTGCCGCGATCGGGCAGCATCGGGTGTGGGACAGGGAGCCTAAGGCCAAGGCGATTCCGGCTTAAGGCAGTGCTTCGTTAGTGAGGACGCCTTCGCGGGCAAGCCTCGCTCCTACAGGATCGCCATGGAGCGACATAATCCTGTAGGAGCGAGGCTCGCCCGCGAAGCTTTTAAGGCTTACGCGGACTCAAAACCATCTGCGCCGGAACATTGCGCAAAATCTGCTTTTCCAGATTCAACTCAAAATCCGCATCGAGCTTCTTCACCCGCTTGGTCAGCAACGTGGCCAACCAAGGGTAGTCTTCGGTCCGTGGCGCCTGAATACTCACATCACACTGATAATTCACCACATCGGCGGCGATGGCATCCATTTGACGCCGAAGCTTGGCAATATCGGTGACGTTCAGTGCAACGGTGGTGCTTTGCGCCGAAGGATCGATCACTTTCGCCTGCGCCTTGGCTTCGGCAGCCATCAGCGCTGCTTCTGCCTTGTCCAGCTCAGCCTTGCGCGCATTGACGATGGCGTTGTTAACCCCACCGGTCAGCGCCGGAGCCTTGGGCATCAAAGCCCGGGCACGGCTCAGCGCCGTAGCGGCGGCATTCACATCGCCTTTTTGCAAAACGATCTGGCTGCGTTGCAGGTAGGCTTCGGCCAATTGTCGTTGGTACTGCACCAGCGTCGGGTCATTGGGTGACTGGGCTTGCAAGGCAGCCAGCTGATCCTCGGCGGTGGCCAGCTCATTGCTGGCCAGATTTTTCTCAAGTTGTGCAACAGCCTCGGCTCGCCCATCGGGGGCCTCGGTGGCCGCCGGTGGCGTGCTTTGGCAAGCGCCCAGCAGCAGGGAAAATGCGACAAGGAGCAGATAACGTGAGGCGAACGGCTTCATTCCTGCGACTCTCTATTTGCGCAAAAAACGAGCAAGTCTACACCCCTCGACGGGGCAGGACAAAACTCAGCAGAAACAGCGCGGCGGCGGCCACCACAATCGACGGGCCCGCCGGGGTGTCCTTGAACCACGACAGCGCCAGCCCGCCACAGACCGCGAGCATACCCAGCAGGCTCGCGCCCAGTGCCATCTGCTCCGGTGACCGGGCGTGACGTTGTGCCGCAGCCGCCGGGATGATCAGCAGTGACGTAATCAGCAAAACACCGACGATTTTCATCGCCACCGCGATCACCACGGCGATCAGCAACATCAGGGCCAGGCGCAACGACGCCACCGGCAGACCTTCAACTTTAGCCAATTCTTCATGCACGGTAATCGCCAGTAATGGCCGCCACAACGTCACCAGCAAGGCCAGAACGGCGGCACTGCCGCCGAGGATCCAGGCCAGATCGGTCGGGCTGATCGCCAACAGGTCACCGAACAGATAGGCCATCAGGTCGATCCGTACTTCGTGCATGAAGCTTAGTACCACCAAGCCCAAAGAGAGGGTGCTCGGTGCAAGAATTCCCAAAAGCGTGTCGGACGCCAGCGGCTGACGCTGTTGCAAGGTCACTAACAACACCGCCAGCAACAAACAGCCGACAGTGACCGCCACTGTCGGGCTGACATCCAGCAGAAAGCCGAGCGCCACGCCGAGCAACGCCGCGTGAGAAAGGGTGTCGCCGAAATAAGCCATGCGCCGCCAGACCACGAACGAACCCAGCGGGCCCGCGACCAATGCCAGGGCCAGGCCTGCAAGCAGGGCATATAGAAGAAAATCAGCCATGCTTGCAGCTATCTCCATGAACGTGGGGTTGGGCCGCCGAGGCCGCGGTGACCACAGAGCCATGCAAGTCATGGGCGTGGTCGTGATGGTGGTGATAAATCGCCAGACTTTGTGCGTTCTTTCCGAACAGCTCGACGAACGCCGGATCACCGCTGACCTGCTCGGGATGGCCGGAGCAGCAGACGTGACGGTTGAGGCAGACCACCTGGTCGGTGGTGCTCATCACCAGGTGCAGATCGTGAGAGACCATCAACACGCCGCAGCCGTGACGATCGCGCAGGCGTGTGATCAGGCTGTAGAGCTCGGCCTGACCGGCCACGTCGACGCCTTGTACCGGCTCGTCGAGCACCAGCAGTTCCGGCTCGCGCAACAGCGCCCGAGCCAGCAGCACACGCTGCATTTCGCCACCGGACACGCTTTGCACCGGGCTGTCGATCACCTGTTCGGCGCCGACTTCCTTGAGTGCAGACAAGGCCATCGCGCGGTCAACACCCGGCACCAGGCGCAAGAAGCGCAGCACCGACAGCGGCAGCGTCGGATCGACGTGAAGTTTTTGCGGCATGTAACCGACGCGCAGTTTCGGCTTGCGCCACACACTGCCGCTGTCCGGTTTCAATAGGCCGAGCACCGCGCGCACCAGCGTGGTTTTGCCGGCACCGTTGGGGCCGATCAGGGTCACGATCTGCCCTGGCTCGACGCTCAGCTCGATGTTATCCAGCACATTCTGCCCGGCAAAGGTGACGGCAACCTGCTCGAGGCGGATCAGCGCGTTACTCATCAAGCCCCCTGGCAACCGGCGCAGAGACCGACCACTTCAACGGTCTGGCCTTCGACGACAAAACCGACATCCTTGGCGCTGCCGATGATCGCGTCGCTGATGGATTTCTGTTCCAGCTCAATGGCGGCGTGGCATTCGCGGCAGATCAGGAACTGGCCCTGGTGGGCGTGTTCCGGGTGATTGCAGCCGACAAAGGCGTTCAGCGAAGAGATGCGGTGCACCAGGCCGTTTTCCAGCAGGAAATCCAGCGCGCGGTACACGGTCGGCGGCGCGGCGCGGCGGCCGTCCTGCTCGCTGAGCACCGCGAGGATGTCGTAGGCACCCAGCGGCTTGTGGCTTTGCCAGACCAGTTCCAGCACCCGCCGGCGCAAGGCAGTCAGGCGCAAGCCTTGCCGCGCGCACAGGGTATCGGCCTCAGACAATGCGGTATGGACGCAATGAGAGTGGTCGTGGGGACGGCTGGCAATCGGTGTTTTAGGCATGAGCGGCGACGAGTTTTGTGAGAGACGTTATTATGTTACCCGTTCTCGCCTCTTCGAGTGGTCATCGTGTCCCGACTTTTTTCTATCTTTGTCGCATTTTTCGCAAGTTTTCTGCTGATCGGTTCAGCGCATGCCGACGTCAAAGTCCTGACCAGCATCAAGCCCCTACAGCTGATCGCGGCGGCGGTGCAGGACGGCGTGGCGATTCCGGAAGTCCTGTTGCCGCCCGGTGCGTCGCCGCATAACTATGCCTTGCGCCCATCCGACGTACGGAAGGTGCAGTCGGTCGATCTTCTGTACTGGATCGGCCCGGACATGGAAGGTTTCCTGCCTCGCGTGCTGAACGGCCGTACGCAGCCCAGCGTTGCCGTGCAGGATTTGCCGGGTCTGAAACTGCGTCGCTTCGCCGCAGATAGCCACTCTCATGAAGAAGAAGCCGACGAACATGACCACGATCACCGTCCGGGCAGTCTGGATGCGCATTTGTGGTTGTCACCGGTCAACGCTCGCGTGATCGCGACAAAAATGGCCGCTGACCTGAGTGCTGCAGATCCGGCGAATGCGGCCCGTTATCAAAGCAACCTCAAGGCATTCGATGAACGTCTGGATGCACTCGACCTGCGCCTGAAGAAACGTCTGGCCAGTGTAGAGGGCAAACCTTATTTCGTGTTCCACGAAGCTTTTGACTACTTCGAAGACGCCTACGGCCTCAAGCACACCGGCGTGTTCAGCGTCGCTGCCGAAGTGCAGCCCGGCGCCCAGCATGTCGCGGCCATGCGCGCGCGGTTGCAGGAAGTCGGCAAGACCTGCGTGTTCAGCGAACCGCCATTGCGTCCGCGCCTGGCAGAAACCCTGGTGGCCGGCCTGCCGGTGAAACTGGCGGAACTGGATGCGCTGGGCGGGTACACGCCAGCGACCGCTCAGGGGTATGAGCAGGTGCTGGAGAAGTTAGGGAATGATTTGGCGGGGTGTCTGGAGTCGTTGTAATTCGGAATTTGTGGTGGCCCATTCGCGAGCAAGCCCGCTCCCACATTTGATCTCGGCCGATCACAGAATGTGTGTTCACTTAAGATCAAATGTGGGAGCGGGCTTGCTCGCGAAGCTTTTAAAGGGCGAACGGCAACGGCGTACTGACCTTTTGCCGCTGCGCCAACCGCAGCTGAAACTCCATCGGATCGTGAATCAACACGTCCTGGCCGGCGAAAGACTCTGCCGCAATCAACCGCGACAACCAGAACCGCACGCACGCCACCCGCAGCATCGTCGGCCAAAGTTCGGCTTCAGCCGCCGTAAACGGGCGCAGCGCCGCGTAAGCCCCAAGCAATGCCCGCGCACGTGGCCCGTCGATCAAACCGTCGTCGTCCGAACACCAGTCATTCAAGGCAATCGCCACGTCGTAGAGCATCGGCCCTGAACAGGCGTTGTAGAAGTCGATCAGCCCGGTCAGGTGTGTGCCTTCGAACATCGCGTTATCACGGAACAGGTCGGCGTGGATGTTGGCTCGCGGCAGCGCCAGAATTTTCGTCTTTTGCTGAGCGATCTCGTCCAGCGCCCGTTGCAGCAGTTCTTTCTGCTCGGCATTCAGGTGCGACAGCAACTGCGTGCCCTCTTCCAGCATCCAGTCCAGGCCGCGATCGGTTTTGCGCTTGATCATGTTGGCCTGGGTCGCCAGGTGCAGATGACCGAGCAACTCGCCAACCTGGGCGCAATGCTGCGAATTGGCGTCCTTGATGTGTTTGCCGGCCAGACGCGGCTGCAGCAGCGCAGGCTTGCCGGCCAGTTCGCGCAAGGCAACGCCGTCGGTGGTGCGCAGCGCATACGGCACCGGGAGATCGGCCTCATGCAGCACGTCGAGCAGTTCGATGAAGAACGGCATTTCCTGGACCGGACCACGCTCGACCAGGGTCAGGACAAATTCGCCCTGCTCCAGGCTGATAAAGAAATTGGTGTTTTCGCTACCGGCGGCAATCCCCTGGAAATCAAGCAGGCGGCCGAGGCCATAAGGGGCGAGAAAAGCTTCCAGCTCGGGCCGAGCCAGGGGGGTGAACACAGACATGTTTAAACTGCCAGTACGGGCGCCGCTCTTGAGCCAGCGCCGATTGAATTTAAGAAACTACTTCCACTCGAAAATCTTCCACGACGGAATCAGCATATCGGGCTGATCAGAGCGGACGAAGTTTGCATCTGTCCCGTCCGCGCGCACCAGAAAATACGGTGGTGCGCCCTTCGGCGTGACCTTGATTGCATACAGGAAACCGTTTTGGCGGTATTCCTGGATGGTTTTATCCCCTTCCGTGCGGATCGTGACTTCAGGCTCTGGAGTCGGCGCATCATCCGCCGCCATGACGGCGAACGGAACGGTTGCAAACATGCCAGCCAGCAGCAAGCGATTTAGTGTGCGCATGATAACCTTGTCCCTTTGTCGTCAACGGTCCCGCTATTCTAGCGCCGGACCCGCCGAAAAGGTTGATCCTGCTCATGAGCCAAGCCCCCCTCGTCCTGGTGGACGGTTCTTCTTACCTGTACCGCGCCTTTCACGCCCTGCCACCGCTGACCACGTCCAAAGGTCTGCCAACCGGTGCGGTCAAAGGCGTGCTGAACATGCTCAAGAGTCTGCGCAAGCAGTACCCGGACAGTCCGTTCGCCGTGGTGTTCGACGCCAAGGGCGGGACCTTCCGCGACGAAATGTTCGCCGAGTACAAGGCCAATCGTCCAAGCATGCCCGACGACATGCGCGTACAGATCGAGCCGCTGCATCAAAGCGTGATCGCCTTGGGCTTCCCGCTCCTGTGCGTCGAAGGCGTCGAGGCCGATGACGTGATCGGCACCCTGGCCCGCAGCTGCGCGGCGGCCGACCGTCCGGTGGTGATTTCCACCGGCGACAAGGACATGGCGCAACTGGTCGACGGCCACATTACCTTGGTCAATACCATGACCGGTAGCGCGCTGGACATTGAGGGCGTGAAGGAGAAATTCGGCGTCGCTCCCGAGCAGATCATCGATTACCTGGCCCTCATGGGCGATTCTTCCGACAACATTCCGGGCGTTCCTGGCATTGGTCCGAAAACCGCTTCCGGCCTGTTGGTGGGCGTCAACGGCGGCCTGACCGAGCTCTATGCACAGCTCGACATCGTCCCGACCCTGCCGATTCGCGGCGCCAAGACCCTGCCGGCCAAGCTCGAAGAGCACAAGGAGATGGCGTTCCTCTCCTACCGGCTGGCAACCATCAAAATCGACGTGCCGTTGGATATCGGCCTCGACGACTTGCAAATGGGCCAGCCGGATCACGACAAGCTCGCCGAGCTCTACACCCTGCTGGAATTCAAGAGCTGGTTCGAAGAAAACCAGCGCGACGCCAAGCGCTCCGGCCAGGAAGTTGTCGCGCCAGTGGCTGAAGAAGCGGCCGTCGAGACTGAACTCAAGTACACAACGATCCTCACCCAGGCCGATTTCGACCTGTGGCTGAAGAAGCTCAACGACGCCAAGCTGATCGCCTTCGATACCGAAACCACCGGCATCGATGCGCAGCAGGCGCAACTGGTGGGCCTGTCGTTTGCGGTACACGCCAACGAAGCGGCCTACATCCCGCTGACCCATTCCTACATGGGCGTGCCGGACCAACTCGATCGCGACACCGTGCTGCGCGCGCTGAAACCGATCCTCGAAGACCCGAACAAACTCAAGGTCGGCCAACACGCCAAGTTCGACATGAACATCCTGGCCAACTGCGCCATCGGTGGCGATCAAAGCTGCGGCATCATTGTGCAAGGCATTGCCTTCGACACCATGCTCGAATCCTACGTGCTGGACTCCACCGCGACCCGCCACGACATGGACAGCCTGGCGCTCAAATACCTGAATCACACCACCACCAGTTTCCAGGACATCGCCGGCAAGGGTGCGAAACAGCTGACTTTTGACCAGATTTCGCTGGAACTGGCCGGGCCGTACGCCGCCGAAGACGCCGATGTCACCCTGCGCCTGCATCAGACGCTGCAAGAAAAACTCAATGCCATCCCGAGCCTGAGCAAAGTCCTGAGCGAAATCGAAATGCCGCTGGTGCCGGTGCTGGCGCGGATCGAACGTCAGGGCGCGCTGGTCGATGCCAACCTGCTGGGCATTCAGAGCGTTGAGTTGGGCGAGAAGATGGTCGCGCTTGAGCGTGAGGCATTTGCCATCGCAGGCGAAGAATTCAACCTCGGCTCGCCGAAGCAACTGGGCGTGATCCTGTACGAAAAACTCGGCCTGCCGATCCTCAGCAAAACCGCCAAGGGCCAGGCGTCTACCGCCGAAGCCGTACTGGCGGAACTGGCCGAGCAGGACTACCCGCTGCCGAAAGTGCTGATGCAGTACCGCTCGATGAGCAAGCTGAAAAGCACCTACACCGATCGCCTGCCGGAGCAGATCAACCCGCGCACCGGGCGGATTCACACCTCTTATCACCAGGCCGTCGCGGCGACCGGGCGTTTGTCGTCCAGCGATCCAAACCTGCAGAACATCCCTATCCGTACCGCCGAAGGTCGCCGGATTCGTCAGGCGTTCGTCGCGCCCAAAGGCTACAAACTGTTGGCAGCGGACTACTCGCAAATTGAATTGCGGATCATGGCTCACCTGGCCAAGGACGAAGGGCTGCTCCACGCCTTCCGCAATGACCTGGACGTGCACAAAGCCACCGCCGCCGAAGTCTTCGGGGTTGAACTGGCGGAGGTCACCACCGACCAACGGCGCAGTGCCAAGGCGATCAACTTCGGTTTGATCTATGGCATGAGTGCGTTTGGCCTGGCCAAGCAGATCGGTGTCGATCGCAAGCAATCCCAGGCTTACATCGACCGTTATTTCGCCCGTTATCCTGGCGTGCTGGACTACATGGAGCGCACCCGCGCCCAGGCCGCCGAACAAGGTTTCGTTGAAACCATCTTCGGTCGTCGCCTGTACCTGCCGGAAATCAACGCGAAAAACCCGGCCCTGCGCAAAGGCGCCGAACGCACGGCGATCAACGCGCCGATGCAAGGCACCGCGGCGGACATCATCAAGAAAGCCATGGTGGCTGTGGATAACTGGCTGACAGCCTCAGGCCTGGACGCCAAAGTCATCCTGCAGGTGCACGATGAATTGGTGCTGGAGGTGCGCGAGGATCTGGTCGACCAGGTTCGCGATGAAATCCGCGTGCACATGAGCGACGCCGCGAAACTGGATGTGCCGCTGCTGGTCGAGGTTGGCGTAGGCAATAACTGGGACGAAGCTCACTAAAGCCATCAGAAAAATGAAATCTCCCTGTAGGAGCGAGCTCGCTCGCGAAGGACGAAAGGGCGCCACGTTGACACAGGCACCCCGCGTTATTGTTAACGTCCATCGCGAGCGAGCTCGCTCCTACAGGCAGGGAATTCATGGCTCGAAGGGCCGTTATTTCGAAAAGCTCTTGGGATTATTCCTAATGGATTTTGATCCACTCCGGAACTAAACCCGTGAACCGCCACTCAGAGTTACTGAATGGCTGGTGAAGCCCTTCGATGCTCCTATGTTGTGTTAAGTGTTGGCAGATAATCTGGACCCCGCCCTAGCGGTCCGGAACTTGAACCCCGGAACTTCCCCCTCCCCATAAGAAGTCCGGGGTTTTTTTTGCCTGCGATTTATTGCTCGGCAACCTCGGCGCCCTTGTCCGCCAGTTGCATCCAGCCCGCCAGTACAGTGTAGGCGTCTTCCAGGCCCATGCGTTTTGGCGCCGAGAACAGCTGGATAGAGATCGCATCACCCCAACCTTTGCGGATGTCTGCCTGAACCTTGAGCAGCACGTTTTTCGCCGCGCCGTAGGTCAGCTTGTCGGCTTTGGTCAGCAAAATATGCATCGGCATGCCGCTGGCTACGGCCCAGTCGAGCATCAGCAAGTCGAAGTCGGTCATTGGATGACGGATGTCCATCATCAAAATCAGGCCCTTCAAACTCTCGCGACCACCCAGATAGGCTTCCAGGTGACGCTGCCAGTGCAGCTTCAACGGGATAGGGACTTTTGCGTAACCGTAACCCGGCAGGTCGACCAGACGACGATCATCGTCTAGCTTGAAGAAGTTCAACAACTGCGTGCGACCCGGCGTTTTCGAGGTCCGCGCGAGGCTGGCGTGCGTCAGGGTGTTCAAAGCGCTGGATTTGCCGGCGTTGGAACGCCCGGCGAAAGCCACTTCAAAGCCTTCGTCGTCGGGGCATTGATCGACTTTGGCAGCGCTGAGCATGAAGGTGGACTGTTGGCACAGGCCGAGGATGGGGTTCTTGAGTTGCATGGGATTTCCGATGTGGGCGGCGCCGGGAATGGACGCGGCGAGCAGTGTCGTTTCCGTTTCAGTGACGCCAGTATATAATGCCGCAGATTTTGTGTGCGCTTTGTCCCAGCGTAGGATGAAGTTCACGAGAGCGATTGACCTTGATTGCGCATCAGAACGCAGAACGCTCTCAACCCTGAAAAGGTCGTTTTATGACGAAATGGCTGCTAGCTGCCGGTGTCTTGATGCCGCTTTACAGCGCTCAGGCTACACAGGATCCGGAAGCTGTGTACAACCGTGTTTGTGGTGCCTGTCATTCCCCCCATCTACCCATCGAGCCGCAAAAGTTACATAAGGAGGCTTGTACGGCCGGGATTTATCTAGGTAGGAAGACCCTGGTGCAGCGCGAGACAC
>NZ_JBIVBY010000022.1:0-69411 GCF_044746405.1 Pseudomonas sp. NPDC086251 | reverse complement strand
AGGTATGCAGAACCTGGACCAACACCTGACCCAGCCTAACAAGGCGAAGCCGCCGCGTGGATAGTGCATGGACTGCAGTGCCGAGGATTACCAAGCCATCATCCACTGGATGAGCGAGTGATCCCGGTCCATAACTCTTTAACCCTTAGCCGTAGTTGGATTAGCTGATGAACAAATTGATCGTGAGTCTGCTGTTGACCGTGGGGATCTCCGGCATAGCCCATGCTGCAGGTGATGCGACTGCTGGTCAGGCGAAAGCCGCAGTATGTGGCGCCTGTCATGGCCCGGATGGCAACAGCATGGCGCCAAACTTTCCGAAACTGGCAGGTCAGGGCGAGCGTTATCTGAACAAGCAGTTGCACGACATCAAGTCCGGCAAACGCACGGTACTGGAAATGACCGGCCTGCTGACCAACCTGAGCGATCAGGACCTGGCCGATATCGCCGCCTACTTCGCCAGCCAGAAAGGCAGCGTTGGCGCCGCCGACCCGAAAGTCGTGGCTCGCGGTGAAGCACTGTTCCGTGGCGGCGACCTGGCCAAGGGCCTGCCAGCTTGCACCGGCTGCCATTCGCCAAATGGCGCAGGCAACGCAGCCGCCGGCTTCCCGCACCTCGGTGGCCAGCACGCTCAATACATCGCCAAGCAGCTGACTGACTTCCGCAAGGAAGAAGCCGGCCGCACCAACGACGGCGACACCAAAACCATGCAGACCATCGCCAAACGACTGAGCGACGAAGATATCGCCGCAGTGTCCAGCTACATTCAAGGCCTGCACTAAGGCCAGCGGATCGAGCGTTGCGCGGGATGGACATCTCCTGCAACGTTAACGCTCGATTAATCCGTCGATGCAAGCATAAAAAGGGTGGCTTTGGCCGCCCTTTTTTGTGGCCGCTGCCGTTACACTACAGAACTCAAGCCCGCCATGACCTGTCTGAAAACAGGTCGCGCGAGGCGACCCCATTTGTCCAGGAGTAAAGCATGCGTAATCTGATCATCAGCGCCGCACTGGTTGCTGCCAGCCTGTTCGGCATGACTGCCCAAGCCGCTGAAGCACCCGCCGCACCTTACGTCGAACTGACCAACCCGGTGCCGGTCGCCGTGCCTGGCAAGATCGAAGTGGTGGAGCTGTTCTGGTACGGCTGCCCGCATTGCTACGCCTTTGAACCAGTGATCAACCCGTGGGTTGAGAAACTGCCTTCGGACGTGAACTTCGTGCGTATTCCGGCCATGTTCGGCGGCCCGTGGGATGCACACGGCCAAATGTTCCTGACCCTTGAAGCCATGGGCGTCGAGAACAAGGTGCATGCTGCGGTGTTCAACGCGATTCAGAAAGAACACAAGAAGCTGGTCACGCCAGACGAAATGGCAGAATTCCTCGCCACTCAGGGCGTAGACAAGGACAAGTTCCTGGCCACCTTCAACTCCTTCGCCATCAAAGGCAAAATCACCCAGGCCAAAGAGCTGGCGAAGAAGTACGAAATTTCCGGCGTTCCAACCATGATCGTCAACGGCAAGTATCGCTTCGACGTGGGCTCTGCCGGCGGTGCCGAACAAGCCCTGCAACTGGCCGATAAACTGGTCGACCAAGAGCGAGCGGCGAACAAGGCTGCTGCCAACTAAGCGCGGGGCCTGCCATGCGCCGCTGGGGAACTGAACGCGTCGTTGGCCTGCATGATCCGCGGGTCAACGAACATCATCTGGAATCCACGGGCTTGCCCGCAGACAGCCGTCTGCGTCTGCTCAGCTTCAATATCCAGGTCGGCATCAGTACCGAGCGCTATCGGCACTACCTGACCCGGGGCTGGCAACATCTGTTGCCGCACACCGGGCGTGCCGACAATCTGCAAAAGATCGGCAATCTGCTGGGCGACTTCGATCTGGTCGCCTTGCAGGAAGCCGATGGCGGCAGCCTGCGATCAGGCTACGTCAATCAAGTGGAGCACCTGGCCCAGCTCGGTGCTTTCCCCTACTGGTATCAACAACTCAATCGCAATCTCGGTCGCCTCGGCCAGCACAGCAATGGCGTGCTCAGCCGCCTGCGCCCGTGGGCGATTGAAGATCATCCGCTGCCGGGGCCCAAGGGTCGCGGGGCGATTCTGGTGCGCTTCGGCGAAGGTCCGGAGGCGCTGGTGGTGGTCATGATGCACCTGGCGCTGGGCGCTCGCGTGCGCAGCATGCAACTGGCTTACATCCGCGAGTTGATCGGCGGCTATAAACACCAGGTGCTGATGGGCGACATGAACACCCATGCCAGTGATTTGCTGCAAAACTCGCCGTTGCGTGACCTCGGCCTGCTCGCGCCGCAACTGGAAGCGACTTTCCCCAGCTGGCGCCCGCAGCGCTGCCTGGACCATATTCTGCTGAGCCCGACCCTGACCCTTGAAAAGGTCGAGGTGCTGGCACAACCCATTTCCGATCACCTGCCGGTCGCGGTAGAGATTCGTCTGCCGGGTTCGCTCACGGCTGATGCATTCCCCGCGTTGAGTCCTGCCCCTCGCGGATCCCATGAATGAGCGACGAAGCACAGCGCTGGAAAGAAAAATACCTCAAAAGCATCGAACAACAGGAAAAGCTGGAGCGCCGATGGGACGCTCGGCTCGACCTCCTGCGTCGTGGCCTGGTGCGCAGCAGCCTGGCAGCCGAGGGCACTGACCGCGCCGTTGACCAATGCATGAAGGAAATGCGCGAAGTCGTGCGCTCCGATGACATGGACGCCGGCCTGGCGAACCTGCTTCCACGGCTGGAAAAAGCCGTGCTCGACTCCGAACAGCGTCGGGAAACCCGGGTCAACCAGACCAGCGCCGCACTGACTGCGCTGGTTTCTCAGCTGCAAACATTGCCGCTGCCGCGAGAAGTCAGCCGGCCACTGAAGAACTTCGCCAAACAACTCGACGGGCGCGTCAGCCAGGCTCGCGAGATTCCACTGCTGCTCAGCGAACTGAGCGGCCTGCAAGGCAAGGCCCTGAGTCAGCTTGAGAACCCGGCAGAACCCGATCGCCCAGGTTTATTGCAACGGCTGTTCGGTAGTCGTGAAGCCGATGAAGCGCCATCACCGATCGCCGCTTCGGCGGTGCAGCTGCCCGCTTCGCAGCCTGTCCAAGCCGCTTGCGCGCTGCAGGCCGAGACGCAGCCGGCGGCGGGCGATCTCGTACCCGTGATCGATGAGCCTAAGGTGGTGCCCACTGTCGCACCCGCGGCTATCGCTCCCGAACCATTGGCAATTGAAGCATCGCCTGCAGCAACGCTTGCTCCGGTTGTCGTGGCGTTTGTCCCGCCAGTGCTCGAACCGCAACAAGCCAGCACCCGGACCGAAGAGACGTCAGTACCGGCACCGCTTATCGTTGAGCAAGCCCCACAGGCTCAACCGGCCAGCAATCCCGACGAGCTGACTAGCCTGCCACCGCCCTCGACCCTGGCCGTCGTTGATCCGGAGCAGCCTGAGCACGATGTTCTCTACGCCCTGCCGGACTCACCCGAGCCGTCCTACAGTTCGGTGGCCAAGCACATTGAAGACACGTTGTTGGGCCTGCTCGACGACCTGACGCTCCCCGAGCGTCATCGTCCGCAAGCCGAAGCCATGCGTGATCGCCTGAAAAATGGTTTGAACTGGTACGAACTGCTGCCGATCCTCGACGATCTGGCCACTTTGATGCTGGCAATCACCGACAGCGGCCAGCACGAATTCGAAGCCTATCTTCAGCAGCTCAACGAACGCCTCGAGTCGTTCCAAAGCAACCTGCTCGCCGCCAGTGCAGGCCATGCCGACAACCATTCCGCCGCGCGCGAGATGGACACGCAGATCCGTGAGCAGGTCGATGGCTTGCAGAGCAGCATGCAGGAAGCGGCGGACCTCGACGATCTCAAGCACGTACTGGAAAACCATCTCGAAGGCCTGCTTGGCACCCTGGACCAACACCAGAAGCAGCGCGATGAGCGCGAGCAGGAAGTCGCGGCGCGCCTGCACGGACTGGCCGAACGCGTTGCCCATATGGAAAAAGAAGCCCTGGGCTACCGCGAGCACCTTGAAGAGCAGCGCCAGAAAGCCTTGATCGATCCGCTGACGGGCCTGCCGAACCGGGCGGCCTGGGGCGAGCGGCTGGATCACGAAGTCAGCCAATGGCAACAACATGGCAACACCCTGTTGTTGGCCATGCTCGACCTCGATCACTTCAAACGCATCAACGATAACTACGGCCACCTGGCGGGTGACAAGGTGCTGAAAATCATCGCCAGCGTGTTGCGCAAACGCCTGCGCGGGACAGACTTCATTGCCCGTTTTGGCGGCGAGGAATTTGTCCTGTTGATGCCCGCCACCGTCCCGGCGGTCGGCATTCAACTGCTGGAAAACCTGCGCGCATCGATCGAAGCCTGCCCGTTCCATTTCAAGGGCGAACCGGTGACCATCACCCTTTCGATGGGGCTGACCGCCTTCAGGTCCGGCGAACATAGCGATGCGGTGCTTAAAAGAGCCGATCAGGCGCTATATCGCGCGAAACACGCCGGTCGCAACCGGGTGGAATTGGGCTGACGGTTAATTGTTCCATTTTGTTTAAAACTTCGCGTTAGCCAGCCGCGCGCAGGTCAGTACGTTACACTGTTGCATTACTGACTTGCGCGTACTGCCTCTGCCATGAAATACCTTGCTCTCATCGTGTCGCTGATTGTGTTGGCCGGTTGTGCCAGCGGCCCCCGGTTCGACACCAGCCATCCTTCTGCCAATCACGACAGCCGTGTTCAGTTTGTCGTGGTGCATTACACCTCCGCATCGCTGGAGCGGTCGCTGCAATTGCTGACCCATGGCGAGGTCAGCGCCCACTACCTGATTGGCGACGACTCGCGCGCCACCATTTATAAACTGGTGGACGAAAACCTGCGCGCCTGGCACGCCGGGGAAAGCGAATGGCAAGGCCGGACCTGGTTGAACTCCAGCTCCATCGGCATCGAGATCGTCAATCCGGGCTTCAAAGTACTCCCGACCGGGGAGCGTGCGTGGTATCCCTACAGCGAAGCCCAGGTCCAGTCCTTGATAGTCTTGCTCAAAGACATCAGCAAGCGTTACGCCATCAGCCCCCTCAGCATCATCGGCCATAGCGACATCGCTCCCTTGCGCAAGCTCGATCCGGGACCACTTTTTCCCTGGAAACGCCTGGCAGCCGAAGGCCTCGGGATCTGGCCGAACGAGCAAGCCGTGGCGCGTCAGCAAACACAGTTCGAAACACAACTGCCGAGCATCAGTTGGTTTCAGTCTCAGCTTGCTCGCCTGGGTTATCCCACCCCGCAAACCGGGGAGCTGGATGTAGCGACGCGCCATGTACTGGGGGCCTTTCAGATGCACTTCCGCCCTTCCCGCTTCGACGGCATGCCGGACGCGCAAACGGCCGCGTTGCTCCAAGTGTTGAACCAGACAAAATAATGACGCCCGCCCGACGGTCACGCTTTTTCTCAATCAGCAGCTATAACTCATTGGTAATTCTTCGGATATTGCACGATGACTGCTGCTCGAGAGACGTTGCGTAGTTGGTTTTATCGCCCCTGGTTTTTGGCGATGCTGGCTGCTGCGTTGAGCGCGACACTGTTGATGGCGGGCAGTCTGTTCGTGGCCATCCATCAAGTCGAGCAGAACGAAAGTCAGGAAATGAATGCTCAGGGCGAGCGTTTCCTCGCGCGTCTGGAGCAGTTGTTCGGGCAACTGCGTGAAAGCCTCGACGACCTCGAAGCCCAGCCGTTAAGAGGCTGCGATGACGAAATGATCGCCACCTTGCAGCAGGTCAGTTTCAATTACCGCTTCGTGTACGAAGCGGTTTATATGGACGCCTCGCGAATCTGCTCCAATCGCCCTCGCCAGGAACTCTCCTTGATACGTCCGCCGGACATCAAGGGCCCCACCTACAGTTACTGGCTCAATACCACCACCGAACCCGATGAGAATCGCGCCGCTTTAATGCTCGGGCGTGGCAATTTTCGTGTCGCCACCTCTCGCGGGCATTTGACCGACATGGTCGATTTGTCTCCGGGCAGCAGCTTGCTGGTGGTCGTCGACCGTGGAGCACGGGCCATCCCGGTTCTGGGCGCCGAACAGGCTTGGCCGCCGACGGAAGCCTGGCCCCCGAAAAGCCGCGAATCGCTGCAAATCACTCAGACCCGCTTGATTTACCGCATGCCGACCAACAATCCCGCCTATCAACTGGTGCTGATTTCCCCGCGCACTGGCATGCACATACCCGCCGTGTGGTGGTGGCTGCTGCCGGCCAGCCTGTTACTCGGCGTGTGTGTAGGCTTTATGGTGTTTCTGCTGGTGCGCCAACGCCAGTCGCTGGACGCCGAACTGACGGGCGCCATTCGACGAGGCGAGTTGCAGGTGCTGTATCAGCCGATCTTCGACCTCGACAGCCGCAATTGTGTCGGTGCCGAAGCCCTGCTGCGCTGGCGACGACCGGACGGCACGCTGACCAGCCCCGATCTGTTCATTCCCATGGCTGAGAACACCGGCCAGATCCGCCAGATGACCGACTTCGTACTCCAGCGCCTGCTTGAGCAACTAGGGCAACTGTTGCGGGCGAATCCGCAGCTGTATATCTCGGTCAACCTGGCGGCCTGTGATGTGATGGTGCCGCGTATCGGCCAGGTCATGGCGCGCTTGCTGACCTTGCACCGGGTCGCCGCCAAACAGATTGCCTTTGAGGTCACTGAACGGGGATTGATCGATGTCGAGGTCGCCCGGGAAAACCTGCAAGCCTTGCGTGATGTCGGGCATCAAGTGCTGATCGATGATTTTGGCACCGGCTATTGCAGCCTCGCCTATCTGCAAACCCTGCCGGTGGATTGCCTGAAAATCGATAAGGCCTTTATTGACGCCCTGGGCCATGACGCGGCCAGTAGCGGGGTCGCGCCGCACATCATTCATATGGCCCAGGCCCTGCAACTCAAGGTGATCGCCGAAGGCATCGAACATGAAGCCCAGGCAGTATTTCTGAGCAGTGAAGGGGTGAGATTTGGTCAGGGCTGGCTGTTCGCTCATGCGTTAAGCGCGGTGCAGTTCATCGAACTGATTACCCGAGGCCGCCGGCTCTCCGCGCGGCGCCTCGACGATGAAGCCTGAAGGTGCAACAGCTCAAACCGACAACGCCATATAGAACTGAGTCCCCTGCCCCGGCCGCGAATAGACGCCCATCCGCCCGCCATGCAATTGCACGATTTCCTTGCACAGCGCCAGACCGAGCCCGGCCCCACCCTTCTTGCGACCGACCTGAACAAAAGGCTCGAAGATCCGCCCCTGCTGGCCGTAGGCAATGCCTTCACCGTTGTCCTCGACGCTGATGATCACCCGCTCGCCATGGCGACGGGCTTGCAGGCGTATCTGCCCCTCGGCAGCGGTATGGCGCATCGCGTTGTCGATCAGGTTATCGAGCACCCGGTCCAGTTGCGGCTGATCGGCCTGCAACCACGGCAAAGGGCCCTGAACCTCCACTAACAACTCGATGCCCTTCTCTACTGCCGAACCGGCAAAACGTGACCGGGCCTGCTCCAGCAACTCCTCGATGGAACACGGCGCCAGGGTCAGTTTCTGCAAGCCGTTCTGGTAGCGGGAGAAGTTCAGCAGGTCGTTGATCAGTTGCATCAAGCGCTGCATTTCTTCATTCACGGTGTCGAGCAAATCGGCTTCCCGCGAGTCCGAGGCAAAGTGGGCACGCTCGCGGAACAGGCCGAAGGCCATGTGCATCCCGGTCACCGGCGTGCGCAACTCATGGGAGGCACGCAACACGAACTCGCTGCGCACCCGTTCGAAGGCACGTTGTTCGGTCACGTCATGCAGCACCATCACCGCGCCGAGAATATGGCCCTGGGTATGGCTGACCGGCGTCAGGCTATACGTCAACAACCGCGATTCGCCATCAACCTCGATGCTCAAGTCTTCCGGCGCCCGCTCAAGGGTGCCGCCGCGCAGCACCAGTTGCAGTTGTTCATCCAGTTCGGGGCGTTCGAGGGCTGCGCCCAGCCCTTGGCCAAGACGATCGTCGTCCCAGCCCAACTGACGTTGCGCCACCGGGTTGAGGTGTTCCAGATGGCCGTCGCGATCGATCATCAGCAAACCGTCGTCAATGCTGTCGAGCACCGCCTGCAAACGCTGCTGGCCAGCGAGCAGCTCATCGATATTGGTCGCCTGATGCTGGCGCAAGGCCTCGGCCATGATGCCGAAGCGCTTGGTCAGCAGGTTCATTTCCACCGCCGAAGAAATCGGCAGGGTCACTTCGAAATTGCCTTGGCCGATGTTGTCAGCCGCCTGCGCCAAGGCCTCGATCGGTGCGCCGAACCGTCGGGCAATTGCATGGGCGGTCACGAAGCCGATGATCAACACCGCCAACCCGACTAATCCGAGCAGGCCGGCAATCAGCAGCGCCCGCTCCCGCGCCTGGCGCTGCGTATCGTTGATGTTATCCAGCGCTCGCTTGTGTTCGGTGATCAACCCGTTGCGCAGCACGTTGAATCGCTCGGTCAGTGCCTCGTTACCGCTGAGCACGTGGGTCGGATCGTGCGACAAGTCCAACGCCTGTAGAAAACTCAGGTAATCGTCCTTGGCCTGCATGAATCCGTACAGGTTGCCCTCGCCGCCCTTTTCATGGGCGATACCTTCGTCAAGCAGCTGAACATAATGCTGCTTTGACGCTTCAAACGCCGCCGGGTCGGATTTTTCATTGAGCATGAGGATCAGTTGATCACCCAGTGTCTGGCGCAGTTTGAGCCCCAGATCCAGCGTGACGAAGTTGTTGCGAATGAGCGCTTCCTGGTTGCCGGCCATCTGCATCACGCTGACCAGGCCTAGCAACAGGCCCAGCAGCGCGACAGTGATCAGTGCGGAAATACTCAGAAACAGCCGCGTGCGCAACTTCATCGCGAGTTTCATAGCAGGCTCACAGGTTGTACTGCTTGCGTTTGCGGTACAACGTCGAGGCATCGATGCCCAGGGTCTTGGCGGCCTGGTCCAGGGTGTCGGCCGTCGCGAGGACCGCACCGATGTGGGCTTTTTCCAACTCATCCAGACTCAGCGCAGCACCAATACGCGGGGCGTTGTTGACCGGCGTCTCGGCCATGCCCAGGTGGCTGATCTCGACCCGTTCCTGTGGGCAAATAATGCTCGCCCGCTCCACCACGTTGCGCAGTTCGCGGATGTTCCCTGGCCATCGGTAACCCAACAGCGCTTCACGGGCCTCGTCGCTGAACCCCCGGGCCGGGCGCGCGTATTCCTTGACGAAGCGGGCCAGAAAGCGATCGGCCAGGTTCAGAATGTCCTCCCGGCGTTCGCGCAACGGCGGCAGGTGCAAGGTGATGACGTTCAGGCGATACAGCAAGTCTTCACGGAAGCGCCCGTCGCGGACCATGTCTTCGAGGTTCTGGTTGGTCGCGGCCAGAATGCGCACATCGGCGCGGCGGGTGACCGGGTCGCCCACCCGCTCGTATTCTTTATCCTGGATGAAACGCAGCAGTTTAGGCTGCAAAACCAATGGAAAATCGCCGATCTCGTCGAGAAACAGCGTGCCGCCGTCGGCCTGATTGACTCGACCCAGCGTACTTTCGCTGGCCCCGGTAAAGGCGCCACGGCTATGGCCGAACAGTTCGCTTTCCATCAGTTCGGCCGTCAGGGACGGGCAGTTGATGGTGATGCAGGATTTCTTCGAGCGCTTGCTCCAGCCGTGAATGGCCTGGGACAACTCGCCCTTACCGGTACCGGATTCGCCGAGAATCAAGATATTGGCATCGGTGTTGGCCACCTGGCGGGCGGTTTCCAGTACCACCTTCATCGCCGGGCTGTGGGAATCGAGACCGTCCTTGGGCTTGCGCACCTCACCTTCCAACGCCTCCAGACGTGCCGACAGTTGCCGCACTTCGAGTTGCTTGGCGGTGGCCAGGCGCAATTGATCGGGGCTGCACGGCTTGACCAGATAATCGGCGGCACCCGCCTGGATCGCATCGACGGCGGTGTCCACGGCCGAGTGCGCCGTGACGATCACCACGCGCATCCACGGCGCCTGAATACGCATCTGCGCCAGTACATCCAGGCCGTTGTCTTCGCCCAGACGCAAATCAAGGAAGCACAAATCGAACACCTGACGCTGCAGCAATGCTTCCGCCTGCGCCGCGCTGTTGGCGGTGGCGACGCTATAGCCTTCGTCTTCGAGGCAATAACGGAAGGTTCGCAGGATGGCGGACTCATCGTCCACCAGCAGAATGCGGCCTTGATTCTCAGTGGCTGATTCCATTTTCCTACGCTCCTTAATGAATGATCTTTGGTTAGTCCCGGAAAAATCGGGCAAGTTGCATGGTTGATTCTGGTCGATTCCGGCCACGCCGGGGTAGATATCTCATCACCCTACGGCTAATGACCTGATTTTGTTGGTTTTTTAATAAATTAACGTTTTTCAGGCGTTTCCCCACGTCCAGTTGTGACATCCGCGCCCTCTTCTCAATTCAAAAATATTGAAACTTCCTACGGAACCATCGTGCATTACGCACGACCTCAGGAGGGGCATCGTGCAGTATGCGTCCGGAACGATTTTCACCGCATTCATAACTTATTGATTTATAACGTTTTTATCTCTTCAAAAAAGCTGGCATGCACACTGCAATGGTCTGGTTATTCCAGGGCAAAAGTTCGACGCCCTAAACCAGATCACCACAGTGTGGGAGGAGCTTCAGGATGAGTCGCCAACGTGCCGCCCAATTGCGTATCTCGCCACTGCATATCCAGCAAGGCCTGTTTGCTGTGCTGGCGCTGTTGATCACCTTGATCGGCGGCCAGCAGTTTCAGAGCTGGAACCAGAGCCAGCAGCAAGACGCGATCCGTGTGTCGATTCAGCACCCGATCCAAACCCACTTCAGCGCCGCCAGCAGCAATCAGGCTGACCTCGCCCCAATGCGCATGATGGACGTCGACCAGGCACAGCCTGTGGATGAGATGCCCCGTCAGGAACGTTGGGTGTTCTAAGTAAACGAACTTGGCGCGCTTGCTGCGCCGGGAAAGGCACCACAAGCAACACCTCTAAATAGAAGCGTAAGGAGAATCACCATGTTGAGCTGGGCAATCACATTCTTGATCATTGCCATCATCGCCGCCGTACTGGGCTTCGGTGGTATCGCGGGCACCGCCACGGGTATCGCCAAGATTCTCTTTGTCGTGTTCCTGGTGATGTTCATTGCTTCGTTCTTCTTTGGCCGTCGCGGTCGAGGCTGAACATGAATGTTTTAAAGACAGTGGCAGCCGCCCTGCTCCTGGGCGGTAGTGCCATGGCAATGGCGGCCAATGATGGCCAGACGCGGGTCAATGAGTTGTTGAACGCAGACCCGCAATACCGTGAAACGTGGCAAGGCGTGGTGAAGAAGGAAGAACGCCTGCCGGAATGGGTGATGAACCTCTCCGGCGACGCCGAGCAAATGAATGCCGTTGAAGAGGATGGCGACAAGTATCTGGTCGGGCCACTGTGCGAAACACAGCAGACGTGCCTGAACAAACGCTTGATCGTAGCGTTCAGCTTCGACAAGAAGGATGCGTACGCCATGCTGGTCGAAGTGCCTGCGGGGCTGCCCGCCGACAAGTCGCCAACGCGACATGCCGACTACCGCTTCCTCGGAAAGCCGGACCAGGGCATGCAGGACTTGTTGATGGAACAACTGAAGAAAGATCCAAAGTGGTACTGAGTTCTTCTGTAGGAGCGAGCTTGCTCGCGATGGACGCTAACGATGACGCGTGTGTTCTGAATAGCCGCGCCGCTCTTGAACCAATCGCGAGCAAGCTCGCTCCTACACCACATTGCGCTACCTGAGGAAGGTAGACGCATGACCAAGGGGTCGGGACGTTCTGCCTGTTTCAGGGGCGGAGTGACCTACGGGCACAGAGAGTGCCTGCGCAAGGGCCGGGTCAGGAAAAGCTGCGACGCAAGTTCGCCGACCCTTCATGGCTCGACGGACTTGCGAAGAGCTTCCTCGCGATAAAAGCATCACCCGAGCGCTCAGCTCACCTTTCTTGCATAACGTCGACTATTCCTCGGAATGCATTTTCCGTTGATTGATTGCGACCATCTATCGAGAAAGCTGCGGCAAAATGTAAGCGATATTCGCCTTTAAACGTAGGATTTTTCTGTAGTTTTAGCCCTCATTCCTCCGCTCAAAAAACAACCAACCTCCTCTGAAATGGCCGGTTCACGGTACTTATGGCTGCCGAAATGTCGTATTCAAATCGGTTGGGACGCCAGTTTCATTTAAAAAAGCTCATGCCGATTCGGCATAGGGTAGGCGTTTACGGCATTAGACGTCGCTTCCTTGCATCGGAATAGTTGCGCCTTTTTTCGCCTGCCAGAGAGCCATAAATACCAGCTCCGGGGCTCCTTATACGGGGGTAGATGCACAAGACTTTTACGCCACAAGCGTGCAGTTTCTGCATCTGCCTGAGTCAAACGCAAGTAAGGGTAAAGATATGAAGAAGGCAAAGCTTAGCCTCGCCTGGCAGATCCTCATCGGTCTGGTATTGGGGATTGCAATCGGTGCGCTGCTCAACCATTTCAGTGCCGAAAAAGCCTGGTGGGTCAGTAACGTCCTGCAACCGGCAGGCGATATCTTTATCCGTCTGATCAAGATGATTGTGATCCCGATCGTGATCTCCTCGCTGATCGTCGGTATTGCAGGCGTCGGCGACGCGAAGAAGCTCGGGCGTATCGGCCTCAAGACCATTCTGTACTTCGAGATCGTCACCACGATTGCCATCGTGGTCGGTCTGGTGTTGGCCAACGTGTTCCATCCGGGCACCGGCATCGACATGAGCACCCTGGGTACCGTGGATATTTCCAAGTACCAGGCGACTGCCGCCGAGGTTCAGCATGAACACGCGTTCATCGAAACCATTCTCAACCTGATCCCGTCGAACATCTTCGCGGCCATGGCCCGCGGCGAAATGCTGCCGATCATCTTCTTCTCCGTATTGTTCGGTCTCGGTTTGTCGAGCCTGCAATCGGACCTGCGCGAGCCGCTGGTGAAGATGTTCCAGGGCGTGTCGGAAAGCATGTTCAAAGTCACCCACATGATCATGAACTACGCCCCGATCGGCGTTTTCGCACTGATCGCGGTGACCGTGGCCAACTTCGGCTTCGCCTCCCTGCTGCCGCTGGCCAAACTGGTGATCCTGGTTTACGTCGCCATCGCCTTCTTCGCCTTCGTGGTGCTGGGCCTGATCGCTCGCCTGTTCGGCTTCTCGGTGATCAAGCTGATGCGCATCTTCAAGGATGAGCTGGTGCTGGCCTACTCCACCGCCAGCTCCGAGACCGTGTTGCCACGCGTCATCGAGAAGATGGAAGCCTACGGCGCGCCGAAAGCCATTTGCAGCTTCGTGGTGCCGACCGGTTACTCGTTCAACCTCGACGGTTCGACCCTGTACCAAAGCATCGCGGCAATCTTCATTGCCCAGCTGTACGGCATTGACCTGTCCATCAGCCAGCAATTGCTGCTGGTGCTGACCTTGATGGTCACCTCCAAAGGCATCGCCGGCGTACCGGGCGTGTCCTTCGTGGTGTTGCTGGCCACCCTGGGCAGCGTGGGTATTCCATTGGAAGGCCTGGCGTTCATCGCCGGTGTCGACCGCATCATGGACATGGCCCGAACCGCACTGAACGTGATCGGCAACGCGTTGGCCGTATTGGTCATCTCCCGTTGGGAAGGCATGTACGACGACGCCAAGGGCCAGCGCTACTGGAACTCCCTGCCGCACTGGCGCAGCAAAGAGAAGCTGCCGGCTGGCGAGGTTTCCAGCAACTGATCAATCCGCTTCTGTAGGAGCGAGGCTTGCCCGCGAAGAGGCCGGAACATTCAACATTTGTATTGATTGATAGGCAGCCTTCGCGGGCAAGCCTCGCTCCTACAGTACGGAGTGGGTCGCCCCCCAAACAAACCCCGGAGAAATCCGGGGTTTGTCGTTTCTGGCTACCCCGCTATCATTCGCCCCATTCTTCGGGGGATTCAACTGATGCTCAATGGCCTGTGGCTAAGCTTCTTCATCGTGGCAGCCGTCTCGGCGCTGGCGCAGTGGCTGATTGGCGGCAACGCCGGGATCTTCGCGGCGATGGTGGAAAGCATTTTCGCCATGGCCAAATTGTCGGTCGAGGTCATGGTCCTGCTGTTCGGCACCCTGACGCTCTGGCTGGGTTTTCTGCGAATTGCCGAGAAAGCCGGGATCGTCGAGTGGCTGGCCAAGGCGCTGGGCCCATTGTTTTTGCGCCTGATGCCCGGAGTCCCGGCGGGTCACCCGGCCATCGGCCTGATCACCCTCAACTTCGCCGCGAACGGCCTGGGCCTCGACAACGCCGCCACGCCGATCGGCCTCAAAGCCATGAAGGCGCTGCAAGAACTCAACCCCAGCGACACCATCGCCAGTAACGCGCAGATCCTCTTCCTGGTGCTCAACGCGTCCTCGCTGACGCTGCTGCCGGTGACGATCTTCATGTACCGCGCCCAGCAAGGCGCGCCTGATCCGACGCTGGTGTTCCTGCCAATCCTGTTGGCCACCAGCTGCTCGACCTTGGTCGGCTTGTTGTCGGTGGCGGTCATGCAGCGTCTGCGCCTGTGGGACCCGGTGGTGCTCGCTTACCTGATTCCCGGCGCCCTGGCCCTCGGTGGCTTCATGGCGCTGCTGGCAACCCTCTCGGCGACCGCGCTGGCCGGCCTGTCTTCGATCCTCGGCAACGTGACGCTGTTCGGGCTGATCATGCTGTTCCTGGTGGTCGGCGCGCTGCGCAAAGTGAAGGTGTACGAGGCGTTCGTCGAAGGCGCCAAAGAAGGTTTCGACGTGGCCAAGAACCTGCTGCCGTATCTGGTGGCGATGCTCTGCGCGGTGGGCGTGTTGCGCGCATCCGGCGCGCTGGATTTTGGCCTGGACGGTATTCGGCATCTGGTGGAGTGGGCCGGTTGGGACACCCGCTTCGTCGATGCGCTGCCGACGGCGATGGTCAAACCGTTCTCCGGCAGCGCCGCCCGGGCGATGTTGATCGAAACCATGAAAACCTCAGGCGTGGACAGCTTCCCGGCGCTGGTGGCGGCGACGATTCAGGGCAGTACCGAAACGACGTTCTATGTGTTGGCGGTGTACTTCGGTGCGGTGGGGATCCAGCGCGCGCGACATGCGGTGGGGTGTGCGTTGCTGGCGGAACTGGCCGGGGTGCTTGGCGCGATCGGCGTCTGCTACTGGTTCTTCGGCTAACCGAATAACCCAATGTGGGAGCGGGCTTGCTCGCGAAGGCGCTGCATCAGTCGACATCGATGCTGAATGACACACCGCTTTCGCGAGCAAGCCCGCTCCCACATTTGATCTGTGCAGGACTTTAAGGTCTTGGGGGCGGGGCGACTTTCTGGCCTTGTTCGACCGCCCAACTCACCACTTGCGCGGTTAATTGGTCACTCGCCTGGCCAAACCCGGCGACCACCGCCGGTACTTTCACGTCACTCAGCGGCTGACGCACTTCAAAGCGGCGGCTGGCGAGGATTCGCTGGTCATAACCGCGCACCAGCAACGCATCCAGCCGCACCACCACGCCAGCGCTCGAGCCTTGGTATTCGGTCTGGAACGCCTGCAAACTCCCGCCCAGCTCCAAATCCGCCTGGAAATTGCTGTCATCAGTACTCAACAGCGTCACCCGCCCGTCACGCTGGAAACCATCCAGCAGACGATTGCGCAGCAGTACCGGCGCCGGGTCGCTCCAGCGTGAGCCCTTGTAGCTGCTGATCACGTCGCCCTGGGGAATGACGGCGATGTTCGAGTTGTTCAACGCTTCGCTGGCCTGGGGTTTGTTCAGGCGCAACGACCAGCGCTGCGGCGTCGCGTGACTGGCCGACGGGCTGCTTTGCGCCGAGGGCAATCGATAGACGTCGAACGGTTCGGACTTGGGCAGGATCGAACACGCGCTGATCAGCGTGAAGCTGGCGAGGAGGGCGAAGTGGGTCAGCTTCATGGGGTGAATTCCTTGTTCTTGTCGCTGCCCAGCAAGTAGCCGCTGGGGTTGGCCTCCAGGCGCTGAGAGATGGCGCGCAGCGAGGTCAGGGTTTCACGCAGCTCACGCACCGCCGGGGCCAGGCCATTGAGGCCCTGCAGGCCGCTGTTGAGCGAATCCTGATTGCTCGTGAGCAGTTTGTTGATGGTCGCGCTGCTCTGTTCCAGCGACTTCATCGCCTGCTCGGCACTGCCGAACATCTGCTGGCCCTGATCGTTGAGCAGGCCGTTGGCATTGCGCATCAGCGCGGCGGTCTGTTCGAGGGTGGCCGAGGCCTGCTTGCCGACGGCGCCCAGTTGCTGCATGGCCTGGCGGATGTCGCCGCGCTGGTCGGCGATGGTGCCGGTGGTTTGCTCCAGGTGTTCCAGGGTCTTGCTGATGCGTTCGACGTTCTCCGTGGAAAACATCTGATTGGCGTTATGCATCAGCATGTTCACCCCGGCCACCAGATCGCCACTGTCGTTCAGCAGGCGGGCGATGGGCGAGGGCGATGCCACGATCACCGGCAGGTTGCCGTCCTTGCCCTTGAGTTTCGGACTCTGCGGGGTTCCGCCGCTGAGCTGGATGATCGAGGTGCCGGTGATGCCGGTCAGCGCCAGGATCGCCTGGGTGTCTTCCTTGATCGGCGTATCACCGCCCAGACGAATCCGCGCCAACACCCGGCGCGGGTCTTTCGGGTCCAGACGCAGGGTCACCACGTCGCCGACCTTGATCCCGCTGTACTGCACGGCACTGCCCTTGGACAGGCCGCTGACCGCCTCGTTGAAGACGACTTCGTAATCCTTGAACTCGGTGTCGACACTGGACTTGGCCAGCCATAAACCGAAGAGCAGGGCGCCCGCCACCACAATCACGGTGAACAGGCCGATCAATACATGATGGGCTCGGGTTTCCATGTCAGACCTCGTTGAGCTGTTGAGCGGCCGTCAGCGCCGCGCGGCCGCGAGGGCCATGGAAGTATTCGTGAATCCACGCGTCGTCGGTTTCCGACACCTTGTCGATGGCGTCGGCGACCAACACTTTTTTCTGCGCCAGCACCGCCACCCGGTCGGTGATGGTGTAGAGCGTGTCGAGGTCGTGGGTCACCAGAAACACGCTCAGGCCCAAGGCATCGCGCAGGGTCAGGATCAGTTGATCGAACGCTGCGGCGCCGATCGGGTCCAGGCCAGCCGTGGGTTCGTCGAGAAACAGAATGTCCGGGTCCAGCGCCAGCGCCCGGGCAAGGGCCGCACGCTTGATCATGCCGCCGGACAGCGAAGCCGGGTACTTGTCTGCCGCCGACAGCGGTAAGCCGGCCAGGGCCATTTTCACCGCCGCCAGATGCTCGGCATCGTTGCGGCTCAGACCGGCGTGTTCGATCAGGGGCAGGGCGACGTTTTCGGTGACGGTCAGCGAAGAGAACAGCGCGCCTTTCTGGAACAGCACGCCGAAGCGTCGTTCGACCATCGAGCGCTCGTGCTCGGACAGCGTCGGCAAGTTTTTGCCAAAGACCTTCACCAGCCCTTCGCTCGGCTGACGCAAGCCGACGATGCTGCGCAGTAACACCGATTTGCCGCTGCCGGAACCGCCGACCACGGCGAGGATTTCGCCCTTGTACAAATCCAGATCGAGGTTCTCGTGTACGCTCTGGCGACCAAAGCGATTGCACAAACCACGGACTTCGATCACCGCCTCGGAGGGCGCTCGGGGTAGACGACTCACCAGCCCATCTCCATACAAAACAGCGCGGCCACGGCGTCGAGCACGATCACCACGAAAATCGACTGGACCACGCTCGACGTGGTGTGCGCGCCCACGGACTCGGCGCTGCCACTGACCTTGAAGCCTTCAAGACAGCCAATCGCAGCGATCAGGAACGCGAAGATCGGCGCTTTGACGATCCCCACCAGAAAGTGTTGAACGCCGATGTCGGTTTGCAGCAGCGAGAGGAACATCGCCGGCGAGATATCCAGCGCCACGGCGCAGACCACGCCACCGCCGATAATCCCCGAGACCATCGCCAGAAAGGTCAGCATCGGCAGCGCCACCAGCAGCGCCAGCACGCGCGGCACCACCAGCAACTCCATCGGGTCGAGGCCCAAGGTGCGGATCGCGTCGATTTCTTCGTTGGCCTTCATCGAGCCGATCTGCGCGGTGAACGCACTGGCGGTGCGGCCGGCCATCAGGATCGCGGTCAGCAACACGCCGAATTCGCGCAGGAAGGAGAAGGCGACGAGGTCCACGGTGAAGATGCTCGCACCGAAACTGGCGAGCACCGTCGCCCCGAGGAACGCCACCACCGCGCCCACCAGAAAGGTCAGCAGGGCGACGATGGGCGCGGCGTCGAGGCCGGTCTGTTCGATGTGCGCGACCATCGGCGTGATGCGCCAGCGCTTGGGGCGAAACAGCCCACGGGCGATGGTTTCGAGGATCAGGCCGACGAAACCCAGCAACTGCAGGGTGTCCTGCCAGACCGTGTCGACCGCGCGGCCGATGCGCGTCAGCAGTTGAATGCCGACGCTGATTTCCGGTTCCTTGATCGGTACGCAGAAGTCAGTGAGCGAACAGTAGACGGTCTGCAACAAGGCGCGGTCGGCAGAGGACAGGGTGCAATCGGGATGTTCGGCGGAGCGCCCCAAACGCTCGGAACCGAGCAACTCCACCAGCAACGAGGCGCCGGCGGTGTCGAGTGCGCCGAGGCCGTTGAGGTCGATGTGGGTGCTGTCGGTGTATTGACCGTGGAGCGTTTCGCTCAGGTGCTTGAGGTCGGCGTAGTGGGCAAGCGTCCAGTCACCCGTGACCCGCAGTTGAGCAGGCGAGTGAGAGGTGTCTAGCTGGGCATTGCCGGCGATTGTGCTGCTGGTCATAAGCTCCGTGCTTGTTCGGCTACTACGCAGCTCTACGTAATAGCACGAACCGCCTTACTTTTCTTTGATCGGCGTGCTGTCCTTGACCTTGAAGCGCAACACACCGATGACCTGACCGTCCTCGGTGAGCACGCGAACCTGCCATTTGCCGGCGGGGTTGCCGGGGAAATTGGTTTTGTGGGTCCAGGCCCGGTAGCCTTCCTTGCGCCCGCCGTGGATGTCCAGCGGGATGCGGTCGACCTCTTTGCCGTTGAACTGCCACACGTGATAGATCCGCTCGTCCAGACCGCGCGGGGCGTTGATCGCGGTGTAGGCGTACAGCCCGTCACCGCGAATCTGCTCGACGCTGACTTCATCCAGACTCTTGCCCGGCGTGCGGTCCTGCAGTTGCGTGCTGATCGCCACGTCGGTCATCCACAGCGTCGCCGGCGGCACCCACGAGCGCAGCACCCAGCCGAGGGCGCCGATGCCCAGGGTGATGCTGAGAATCGCCAAGGCGTTGCGCACGGTGCGGATCGGGAAGATCGACGCCAGGCTCGGGAACGACAGCAGCACGGCGATGCCCAGGGCCAGTTTGAAGCTCTGCGAGGTGGTCAGGTGCAGGATGACGGGCAGGGCGGTCAACAGCGCGGCGAACAGCGTCAGCGTGTGCAACGCGAGGAACGCCCAGCGCCGTGGCGCCAGCCATTTGTAGTAGAGCGGGTCGACGATGGAAATCAGCGCGGCAATGCCCAGCAGCCCGGTGAAGAACAGTTGGCCGCTGTTCCAGGTGGTGGTGATGAAAAAGAACGGCAGGACGAAGAACAGGCTTTCCTGGTGGATCATCTGCGTGGCGTAACGCAGCAGGGGCTGGGGAATTTCGCGCTTGAAGATTCTGGCGAACAGCTTGGTCAGGCTGTTTTCCAGCATCAGCCAGATCCAGCTGAGCACCATGATGATGGTGATCCAGGTCGCCAGGCCTTGCTGGCGATCCACCAGAATGAAACTGCCGACCCCGGAAATGAAACCACCGAGCGCAATGACCCCCGGATAGCGCTTCATCAATTCCAGGATGCGCTGGACGTACAGGGTCAGGGTAGGCATTCGGCGGTTCGCACTAGTCGTAGGAAAAATCCTCGACAGAGTACCGCTGGCAAAGCGGTGTGGCGAGGGGCTGCGGTCCGATCACAAACCCCTGTAGGAGCTGTCGAGCTTGCGAGGCTGCGATCGGCTGCGCAGCAGTCGTGAAATCAGGCAATGCGGTGTATCAGGAAAACCACGTGCTCAGGATTTACGACTGCTGCGCAGCCGATCGCAGCCTCGCAAGCTCGACAGCTCCTACAGGGCCGAACACAGCAGTTGCTACACGGTTCGCGATGTTCTGCGGTGTAGGCGCCATGCCAGCAACATCAGTATGACGAGCCCAAGCACGCCAACGCCCAACCATAGCAGCTGGTCATAACTCATCAACGGCTTCTCGATTCGCAAATACCCCGGTTGCAGGAGCAGCTCGCGCATCGCTTTGTTGGCCTCGTCCAGTGTCACGCCTTGCAGTTCCTTGGCCGGGTCGGCGAAGCGGCCGTCCTCGTAGTCGCCAATGGCGCCCCAGTAGTAATCGGCCAGCGCGCTGTTGCCTTGCACGGCCCAGGCCTGGCGGGCGATGGCGGCCTGCTTGAGGCGGTTGAAGGTGTCGACATTGAGACCGTCCTTGAGCAACCCGGCCTTCAAATCGTCCAGCACACCTTCAGCCTCGGCCACGTCGTCCCGCTCAAGGTCGGCGTTTAAGCTCATGAAGCCGACGCCACCGAATACCTCGCGTTCGGCCCAGGGGCCGTAGGACAAACCATGCGCGAGTCGCAACTGGCGATAGAGCGCCCAGTCCAGATAGTCCTTGAGCAGGTCGAAGGTTTCGTCGTGCTGGTCTTCCAGCACCGGTTCCGGCACCAGCCAGTGCAACTTGGCCCCGCCGCCGACGAAACCGTGGATCAGGCTGCGCTCATGGGCCGCGCTGGCCTTGATTTCCGGCAGAGGCAGGTGCTCGGTGGGATCGATCGCCTGAAGCGCGCCATAGGCCCGTTCCAGATAGGCCGGCAGCACACGTTCGAGATCACCCACCACAATCAGCGTCATGTTGTTCGGCGCGTACCAGTCCTGGCGCACCTTTTCCAGTTGCTCTCGGGTCAGGTGCTCGACTTGTGCGCGCTCGGGGCATTTGAGGCCCAGTTCCACCGCCAGTTGATTACTCGCCGAGTGGCCCAGGTCCTGACGGTCCAGCCAGCGTTGCAGGTGCGAGTAATGACCACCGTCCTCGCGCTCGACCACTTGCTTGGCGGCGTTGATCGCATTGTCGTCGAATCGGGTCTGGGTCAGCAGCGCCAGCAACAGGTCGAGCACCTTGCGCTGGTTTTTCGCCGGGGCTTCGATGACGAAGGTGGTGTCGGCGTTGCTGGTGTAGGCGTTCCACTCGCCGCCCAGGGCTTGCATGCGCTCTTCCAGGCCACCTTCACCGCTGGCGTCGATGCCGCTGAACAGCAGGTGTTCGAGCAGGTGCGGCAGCTCTTTATCAGCGCAGCTGAAATCATCCAGGCCGACGCCGACCACCAGTCGAATCGCCACATGCCCGCGCTCGGTGCCCGGTTTGAGCAGCATTTGCAGACCATTGGGCAGCGTATAGCCCTCGACCTGGAAGCGATCCAGGGCAAACGAAGGCAAGGAACCCAGCAACAGACAGGCGAACAACAGACAACGCATAGCAAGCTTCCATACGGCTGATTGGAGATCCGTGTCATCAGTCAGGCCGTCTTCGCGAGCAAGCCCGCTCCCACATTGGATCTGTGTTGTTCACAACATCCAATGTGGGAGCGGGCTTGCTCGCGAATGGCCGCAAAACTGAATCAGTAGTACTGACTGACCACACTGCCAGACGTTCAAGGCGAATGTGTGATGTCAGCCAAATCGTCGACGGCCAGCGCGCCGGTGTCGGACGTTTCCAGCACGACATACGCACTGCTGCAGAACAGCGAGTTCAGACGCTTCATGTCGGCAATCAACTCCAGGTGCAGCGAACTGGTCTCGATACTCTGCACGATCTTACGTTGCAATCGGCTGACATGAGCGTGGGCCAGGCGGCGTTCCTGTGCACGAAAGCGACGTTTCTCACGCAGCAACTGACGGGCACTTTCCTTGTCGGCACTGAGGAACACCGACAACCCAAGGCGCAGGTTGGAGATCAACTGGCCTTGCAGTCCCGCCAATTCTTCCAGGCCGACCTGGGAAAACGACCGGCGTTGCGAGGTTTTCTGCTGCTGGACCTTGCGCAGCATGCGTTCGATCAAGTCGCTGGCCAGTTTGAGGTTGATCGCCAGTTCGATGATTTCCGCCCAACGGCGGCTGTCCTGATCGCTGAGGTCTTCCCGGGGCATTTGTGCCAGATAGAGTTTGATCGCGCTGTAGAGCGCTTCGACATCATCGGTCAGGCGGCGCATTTCCTGGGTCACGGCGGTTTGCTTGCCGTGCAGCACGTCGAGCATGGCTTCGAGCATGTTGTCGATCAGGTCGCCCATGCGCAGGGTTTCCCGGGCCGCATTGGCCAGCGCCAGGCTGGGCGTGACCAACGCGGTCGGATCAAGGTGACGGGGTTTGGCCATGCCGTTGACTTGCGGGCGCTCCGGCAATACCCACGCACAAAACCTGGCCATCGGCCCGACGCTCGGCAGCAAGATCAGGCAGCGAGCAGTGTTGTAGAGCAGGTGGAAGCCGATGACCATTTCCTGAGGGCTGAAATCCAGGCTGTCGATCCAGTGCACCAACGGGTCGAGCACCGGAATGATCAGCAGCAGGCCGATCAACTTGTACAGCAGGCTGCCCAGCGCCACTTGGCGGCCGGCAGCGTTCTGCATGCTGGTGCTGAGAAAGGCGAGCACGCCGCTGCCAATGTTCGCACCGATCACCAGGCCGATGGCCACCGGCAGACTGATCACGGCGGCACCCGCCAGGGTCGCGGTCAGCAAAACGGCGGCCAGGCTGGAGTAGGAAATCATCGCGAACAGCGCGCCGACCAAGGCATCGAGGAGGATGTCGCCGGTCAGGGAAGCGAAAATCACCTTCACGCCTTGCGCGTGAGTGATCGGTGCCGCGGCTTCGACGATCAATTGCAGCGCCAGAATGATCAGCCCCAGGCCGATACTGACACGGCCCATCTGGCCCAGGCGGGTCTGCTTGCGGGACAGGAAGAAAATCACCCCGAGGAAGATCAGCAGCGGCGACAGCCACGACAGGTCGAAGGTCAGCACCCGCGCCATCAGTGCGGTACCGACATCCGCGCCGAGCATGGTCGCCAGCGCGGGCGTCAGCGCCATCAGGCCTTGACCGACAAACGAGGTGACGAGCATGGCGGTGGCGTTGCTGCTCTGGACCATCGCCGTCACGACGATCCCGGAAATGAAGGCCAGCCAGCGCCTGGACATGTTCTGGGCGATCACGTGGCGCAGGTTGGAACCGTAGACCCGCAAGATGCCGGTTCGGACGATGTGCGTGCCCCAAATCAACAAGGCCACGGCAGATAATAAATTGAGCAGGGTGAGCATGCAGGCCCCCTGTGGTGGTAGCGCCCCAAAGGGGCAAGTTGACGGTGCCGCGCGACGTTCTACGTTCTGTACTTAAGCTGTAGTTGGCTAACGGTCTGGGCGCCAGCATCGCATAGCTAAAGAAGTGATTGAAACAAAACTGTCATGAAAACAGGTTCTTCGCCGAGACTGAAAACCAATGTGGGAGCGGGCTTGCTCGCGAAAGCGTTGTATCAGACGACATTGATGTCGTCTGGTACTCCGTCTTCGCGAGCAAGCCCGCTCCCACAGGTTTTGCGTATTATTTGAAGGACAGGCGGCTTACTGCCCTGGAATGTCCTTGCGCAGTTTCACCGGATCCTGCTGCTTCTTCTTTTTCGCGATCGCGGTGCGCATCTTGATGTTGATCGCTTCCACTGCCAGCGAGAACGCCATCGCGAAGTAGACGTAGCCTTTCGGCACATGCACGTCGAAGGATTCGGCAATCAGCACGGTACCGACGATCAACAGGAACGCCAGCGCCAGCATCTTCAGCGACGGGTGCTTGTCGATGAACTCGCTGATGGTGCCCGACGCCCACATCATCACCAGCACGGCAACGATGATCGCCGCGACCATGACCGGTACGTGGGACACCATGCCCACCGCGGTGATGACCGAATCCAGCGAGAACACGATGTCGATGATCGCGATCTGAATGATGGTGTAGAGGAAGTTGCCGCCCTTGACGTTCGGCTCTTCGCTGGTTTCATCCTCGCCTTCCAGCGCGTGGTACATCTCTTGCGAGCTCTTCCACAACAGGAACAGACCACCGAAGAACAGGATCAGGTCACGCCCGGAAATACCCTGGCCGAACACTTCGAACAGGTCCGCGGTGAGGCGCATGACCCAAGTGATGGACAGCAACAACAGAATCCGCGTGATCATCGCCAGCGCCAGGCCGAAAATCCGGGTGCGCGCCTGCATGTGCTTGGGCATGCGGCTGACCAGGATCGAGATCATGATGATGTTGTCGATACCCAGGACGATTTCCAGGGCGGTCAGGGTGAAGAAGGCAACCCAGATTTCAGGGTTGGTCAGCCATTCCATGTGTATTCCTTTGAGCGATTGTTAAACCACGAAGGGCCCGGGCTTCAAACAGCAAAGCCTGGACCCGTCATGGTGAGTCTTGGGCTTATAGAGTGCTGAACATCGGAAAAATCCCCATCAGCAACGCGGCAACCAGTATGCACATGCACACCAGCACTGCCCACTTCAGGGTGAAGCGCTGGTGATCACCGAAATCGATACCGGCCAGGGCCACCAACAAGTAGGTCGATGGTACCAGCGGGCTCAACAAGTGGACGGGCTGACCGACGATCGAGGCACGTGCCATTTCTACCGCGGTTATACCGTAGTGACTGGCTGCTTCGGCAAGTACCGGTAACACGCCGTAATAAAATGCATCGTTGGACATGAAGAAGGTGAACGGCATGCTCACCAGCGCCGTGATCACGGCCAGGTACGGGCCGAGGAAATCCGGGATCACCGCCAACAGGCTTTTCGACATCGCATCGACCATGCCGGTGCCCGACAGAATGCCAGTGAAAATACCCGCGGCAAAGATCAACCCGACCACCGCCAGCACGCTGCCGGCGTGGGCCGCGACGCGATCCTTCTGTTGTTGCAGGCAAGGATAGTTGACGATCATCGCGATACTGAACGCCACCATGAACAGCACCGGCAGCGGCAACAGGCCGGCGATCAAGGTGCACATCAGCGCCAGGGTCAGCGCGCCGTTGAACCAGATCAGATTCGGACGACGGGCATCCGGGAACTGCGACACACTGATTTCGCTGTGATCGACTTCATCGCCCACCAGGTGCAGTTCACCGAGGCGAGCACGCTCACGTTTACCGTAGAAGTAGGCAATCGCCAGGATCGCCACCACGCCGGCCAGCATCGCTGGAATCATCGGCACGAAAATATCGGACGGGTCCACATGCAGCGCACTGGCCGCACGGGCGGTCGGGCCACCCCACGGGGTCATGTTCATCACGCCACCGGCGAGGATGATCAGGCCGGCCATGATCCGCGGGCTCATGCCGATACGGCTGTAGAGCGGCAGCATGGCGGCCACGCAGATCATGTAAGTGGTCGCGCCGTCACCATCGAGGGAAACGACGAGCGCCAGCACGGCGGTGCCGACCGACACCTTCAACGGGTCGCCCTTGACCAGTTTGAGAATCTTGCGCACGGCCGGGTCGAACAGGCCCGAGTCGATCATCAGGGCGAAATACAGAATGGCGAACATCAGCATCACACCGGTCGGTGCGAGCTTGGTGATGCCTTCGAGCATCATCGGGCCGATTTTCGGGGCAAAACCGCCGAACAGGGCAAAAAGGATCGGGATGATGATCAGGGCGATCAGCGCGGACAGGCGCTTGGTCATGATCAGGAACATGAACGTGATGACCATGGCGAAGCCAAGGAAAGTCAGCATGGGAATACTCCAGGCATAGCGCGGCTAGGGAATGGGCGAACCGGGTGGGTCAGCGCAGAACGGGAAGCGCGAGGCGTATGGGCGGAGTGGCGGCGAAGCGGCGGGTTGCAAAGGACATCAGGATCACCATTGTTGTTGTTAAATGGACCGGGCGAGCAATCAAACACTCGCTTTGGCCAACCGGTCTGTTGCCGGCAGTGAGGGCGATCCTAATCGGGGAAGCTTTCACCCAGCTTTCGCTGGTGAAAGCATTGACCGGATGTACAACCGGTCGTCGGACCGGGGCAGGGAGGTAGACCGAGTTGATATCTTCGCGAGCAAGCCCGCTCCCACACTGGATTTGTGGCGTACGCAAAACCAATGTGGGAGCGGGCTTGCTCGCGAAGGCGCCGGAACATACGCATCAGGAGGAAACGGAATGAGCGAATTTCATACCGGCGGCTGCCACTGCGGGCAACTGCGCTATCAATTCAGTGGCCCGTTGCGCGACATCGCCCATTGCCATTGCTCGATTTGCCGGCGGGTCAGCGGCGGAATCGTCACGACCTGGATCACCGTGCCGTTGTCGACCTTTGAATGGATGAAAGGAACACCCGCGCAGTACGAATCTTCTGCACCCTGCGTGCGCTATTTCTGCCCGAACTGTGGCGCGCAGCTGGCGCTGGTCACACGCCTCAGTCCCGAGACCATCGATGTGACCATCGCCACCCTCGATCACCCGGAACAGGCGCCGGCCGAACGCCACATCTGGACGGACAGCCGTTTACCCTGGCTGCACCTCGACGAGCACTTGCCGGGCGAAGCCGAAGAAAGCATCTGATCAGAAAATAGACAGATTCAGTGGCCGAATCGCGCCCATCCAGATCGCATGCTCGGTGTGATCGAGCAGGTCGTCACCGGTGTCCGGGTGCAGGAACACCACCAGGCCCTTGCGATTGAGCGCCAGCCACGGCAGTACGTCGCCAATGTATTGCGGCTCGAACGCCAGTTGGCAGCTCCAGTCAGGGTGCGGACCCACCGGGCGTTCGTGTACGCGGCCCATCTTCAGCGGGAACAATTGCGCCGCTTGCTCGCACAAGGCTCGCGCCTGATCAATCGTGCTGGCGTTAAAATAGACATGGGCGTGGTAGCCCTTGATCGCTTGCATCTGAAACCCCTCAAAAACCCGGTCGAACCGCCACCGTTTCCCATTGGTCACACGCCATATACGCAGGAAAGAACGGAGCCAGCCATGAAAAATGCAGAAACCCCAGTGGTGAAAGTGGTGCTTTATGGTGCCATGAGTAGCCTGGGCAGTGCGCTGATGGCTGAAATGCTACGGCGCCAACATGAAGTGATCGCGATTCTCGATGACCTGACAGCGCTGGCGCCGCGCCCGGGTTTGCGGGCCAAGACCGGCGATTTGTTTGATGCCGAACGCGTGAAGCAAAGCGTCGCGGGCAGTTCGGCGGTTATTTGCCTGCTGGACGCGCCCGGGTTGCCATTCAACAGCGAGCATGTGGAAAAAACCATCGTGCCAGGCCCGGTCGAACAGGTGCTGGCCGTGGATGCGCTGATCGAGGGCATGCAGGCGGCGGGCATTGCCCGATTGTTTCTGGTGGGGGATTTCGAGTTGCTGGACGATCCGGAAATAGAGGATCAGTTGCAGCGCCACGCCGCCGAGGAAATCCGCGAAGCCCTGCAAAGCAGCACCTTGCACTGGACCCTGGTGAACGCACCGCGCGGGGTGCCGGGGCTGACGATCGAGCATTTCAGCCATGTCAGCAGCAGCCTGGAGTCGGGCCTGGCCGAACCGCTTGAGCGGCTGAATCGCGTCGCGGTGGGGATTGCCGATGAGCTGCGGTTGAACCTGCATGTGGGTGAGCACGTGAATTTCGTGGCGACTTCAGAGCCTTAAATGGCAATCGAAGGCAGCGGCAAGCCATTGAGCGATTGCGCACTGCTCGCCTGCTCGGCCATCAACCAATCGACAAACTGTTGAATCAACGCCCCACGCCGTTTGCGCTGGGGCAATACCACGTAATAGCCCAGCCTGGACATCACCGTTTCCGCAATCGGCCGACACAACAAACCTTGCGCCAGCAAGTTATCCACAAGGTGCCGCCAGCCAATCGCCACGCCTTGCCCACCAATCGCCGCTTGAATCAGCAAGGTGTAATTGTCGAAGCGCAACTGGCCCGGCGCAGGTGCAGAAGTTATCCCCAGTTCGCGAAATACGCCGCTCCAGTCGAACCAGTTGCTGCTGTTTTCCCCACGCAGGTGCAGCAAGGGGAATTCCAACAATGACTGGGCCGACAGGGGCAGCGGACGATCCTTCAACAGCAGCGGGCTGCACACCGGAAACACTTCTTCGCTGAACAGCCAGTGGCTTTCGCCTTGCTTGAATCGGCCGTCGCCAAACAACACCGCCACATCGATATCGGTGCGCAGCATATTAAGGCTGCGCTCGCTGGTAACCAGGCTGACGTCGACTTGCGGATTGGCTGCGTGAAAACGATGGAGGCGTGGCATCAGCCAATACGCGGCGAAGGCGAAATCGGTGGCGACCTGCAGCACTTCATGTTGATGCTGTGCACTGATCGCGCTTAACCCTGCGTCGATATTCTGCAAACCGAGCTGAACCTGCTCGAAAAGAATCGTCCCGGCCTCGGTCAATTCAATGCCGCGATAGATGCGGTCGAACAGCCGTATGCCCAGTTGTTCTTCCAACCGCTTGATCTGCTGGCTGATCGCCGGTTGCGTCGTTCCGAGCTCCACCGCAGCCGCCGTGAAGCTGCGCTGACGGGCCGCCGCTTCGAAAGCACGAAGCAAATCCAGAGACAAATCACCAAGGGCGTCATACATAAGCTGTGCTTATCCTAGTCATTGCCGCGCAGGGGCTTTACCACAAAAGGCATGGGCTACATGCTCGATCGCAGCACTCTCGCATAAATATTCACTATGGAATGCCGCGATCACATGAAGCGCAAGAATATTCTTTTCATCATGGCCGATCAGATGGCCGCGCCAAAGTTGCCGTTCTACGGCCCTTCGCCCATCAAATTGCCTAATCTCAGCCGCCTCGCCGCCGAAGGTGTGGTGTTCGACGCCGCTTATTGCAACAGTCCACTGTGCGCGCCGTCGCGTTTCACCCTGGTCAGCGGTCAGCTGCCGAGCAAGATCGGCGCCTACGATAACGCCGCCGATTTCCCCGCCGATGTTCCGACCTATGCCCATTACCTGCGTCGACTCGGTTACCGCACCGCGCTGTCAGGCAAGATGCACTTTTGCGGCCCCGATCAGTTGCACGGCTATGAAGAACGCCTGACCAGCGACATTTACCCGGCCGATTACGGTTGGTCGGTGAACTGGGACGAGCCCGATGTGCGTCCGACCTGGTACCACAATATGTCGTCGGTGCTGCAAGCCGGGCCATGCGTGCGCACCAATCAGCTGGATTTCGACGAAGAGGTGGTGTTCAAGGCCCAGCAGTATCTGTTCGACCATATCCGCGAGGATGGCGATCAGCCGTTCTGCCTGACCGTCTCGATGACGCACCCACACGACCCGTACACGATTCCCAAGGCCTTTTGGGACCTGTACGACGACGCGGAGATCCCGTTGCCCGTAACACCGGCACAAACCGATCTCGATCCACATTCCCAGCGTTTACTGAAGGTTTACGACCTGTGGGATAAACCGCTGCCTGTGGATAAGATTCGGGACGCGCGCCGAGCCTACTTCGGAGCATGCAGTTATATCGACAGCAACGTCGGCAAACTCCTGCAAACACTCGAAGATACCGGGCTGATCGACGACACCATCATCGTCTTCTCCGGCGACCATGGCGACATGCTGGGCGAGCGCGGGCTCTGGTACAAAATGCACTGGTACGAAATGGCCGCCCGTGTGCCCCTGTTGATAAGTGCCCCGGGGCAATTCGGCGCAGGCCGGGTCAGTGCCGCGGTTTCGACCGCCGACTTGTTGCCAACCTTCGTCGAATTGGCCGGCGGCTCGCTGGAGCCGGGTTTGCCGCTGGACGGTCGTTCGCTGGTTTCGCACCTGCAAGGGCAGGGCGGTCACGATGAAGTGTTTGGCGAATACATGGCCGAAGGCACCATCAGCCCGCTGATGATGATCCGTCGCGGCGCTTACAAATTCATCTACAGCGAAGACGACCCTTGCCTACTCTTCGATGTACACAATGATCCGCGCGAACAGGAAGAACTCAGTCATTCGCCGCAACATCGGCCGCTTTTCGAGGACTTTCTCGCCGAAGCGCGGGCCAAATGGGATATTCCAGCGATTCATCAACAGGTGCTGGCCAGCCAGCGGCGCCGACGTTTCGTTGCCGATGCGTTGACCATCGGCAAGCTGAAGAGCTGGGATCACCAGCCGCTGGTGGACGCCAGTCAGCAGTATATGCGCAACCACATCGACCTCGACGATCTGGAGCGTAAAGCACGTTATCCACAACCCTGCCAAAACCAATAATGTTAAGGGGAAGTCCATGCAAAGGTTATCCACAGTACTGACGGTCGGGCTGCTCGCTCTGGGCAGTGCATCGGCGTATGCCGATCAGAGCTGCGAAACGGTGAAAATGGCCGACCCTGGCTGGAGCGATATCGCCGCGACCAACGCCATCACCGGGTTTCTGCTGGACGGCATGGGCTACAAGGCCAAGGTCGACACCCTGGCGGTGCCGATCACCTTTGGCGGGCTCAAGGATGGCCAGGTTGATGTGTTCCTGGGTAACTGGATGCCGGCACAGCAGGGCTTCTACGACAAGTTCGTGGCCACGGGTGAGGTCACGCAACTGGCGAAAAACCTCGACGGCACCGAATTCACCCTGGCGGTCCCGGACTACGTCTGGGACGCGGGTGTGCATAACTTTGCCGACTTGAACAAATTCGCCGACAAGTTCGACAAAAAGATCTACGGCATCGGTTCGGGCGCACCGGCGAATATTTCGCTGCAAGAGATCATCAAGAAGAACGATTTCGACATGGGCCAGTGGAAGCTGGTTGAGTCCAGTGAGCAGGCGATGCTGGCCGAAGTGTCTCGCGCGGTGAAAAAACAGAAGTTCGTGACCTTCCTCGGCTGGACCCCGCACCCGATGAACGTGCAACTGAAAATGCATTACCTGAAAGGCGGCGAGAAATACTTCGGCGATACTGGCAGCGTGCATACCCTGACTCGCAAAGGTTATGCACAGGCCTGCCCGAACGTTGGCAAACTGCTGACCAACCTGAGCTTCACCCAGGAGATGGAAAACAGCATCATGGCCGAGGTGGTGAACAAAAAGGTCAGCAATGCCGATGCGGCCAAGGCGTGGATCAAGGCCAATCCGGCGGTGCTGGATAAATGGCTGGATGGCGTGAAGACCGTGGATGGCAAGGATGCATTGCCGGCGGTCAAAGCCAAACTCTAACCAACCCTTGTAGGAGCGAGGCTTGCCCGCGAAGGCGTCTTTGAGTACGCCAAAAGCTTCGCGGGCGAGCCTCGCTCCTACAGAGGGAAGGAATCGTTCTGTCCTGATACCCTTGCGCAAAATCCCACCCGAGAGGACTCATGGCCTTCCCCAGCCGCCATTCACTCTTCCCATTCCTCGCCTGGTTACCCCGGCAGACCCGCGCCAGCGTCGGTCGTGACTTGATCGTCGGCCTGAGCGGCGCGATTCTCGCGTTACCGCAGTCCATTGCCTACGCCCTGATCGCCGGTCTCCCACCCGAATACGGCCTGTACGCCGCGATTATCCCGGTACTGATCGCCTGCCTCTGGGGTTCGTCGTGGCATCTGATCTGTGGTCCGACGGCGGCGATTTCCATCGTGCTCTACGCCAGTGTCAGTCCTCTGGCCGTTCCCGCGTCCGAGGACTACGTCACCCTGATCCTCTTGCTGACGCTGCTCGCCGGCATTTTCCAGTGGCTGTTGGGTTTACTGCGGTTCGGCGCCCTGGTGAACTTCGTCTCTCACTCGGTGGTGCTGGGGTTCACCCTCGGCGCGGCAGTGGTAATTGCCATCGGCCAATTGCCCAACCTGCTGGGGCTGGACTTGCCGAACCAGGCCACCGCGCTGGACAGCTTTCTGATGGTGCTCAGGCATCTCGGCGCCGTGGATAAACCTTCGCTGTTGCTGGGACTGGCCACTGTCGTGGTGGGCGTGACCCTGAAATTACTGCTGCCGCGCTGGCCGACGCTGTTGATGACCCTGGTCCTGGGCGGGCTGCTGGTCTGGTTCTGGCCTGCCATGTTCGGGCACGTGAAACTGGTCAGCGCGTTTGTCGGTCGCCTGCCACCGTTCAGTCCGTTGCCGCTGGATCTGGACCTGATCCTGCGTCTGCTGCCCAGTGCGGTGGCGGTCGGGATGCTCGGACTGGTGACGAGCCTGTCGATTGCCCGTTCCTTGTCGGCCCGTTCGCAGCAACTGCTCGACGCCAATCAGGAAGTTCGCGCCCAAGGATTATCGAACATGGTCGGTGCGTTTTTTTCCGGCTCCTTGTCAGCCGGTTCCTTCACCCGCTCGGGCCTGAGTTATGAAGCGGGGGCCTGCTCACCGATGGCCGGGGTCTTTTCGGCATTGTGGGTGGCGTTGTTCGCCATCTTCGGTGCGAATTTGATCGCGCACATTCCGATTCCGGCGATGGCCGGGAGCATTCTGTTGATCGCCTGGGGCTTGGTGGACCATCGCGGCATTCGCGCGTTGTTGCGGGTCAGCCGCGCCGAGTTCCTGGTCATGGCGCTGACCTGTGTCGCCACGCTGCTGCTGGAATTGCAGACGGCGATCTATGCCGGGGTGCTGGCGTCGCTGTTCTTCTACCTCAAGCGCACCTCGCAACCTCGGGTACAACATTGGCGCGACGGCGATGAAGACATTCTGCGGGTCGGCGGCTCAATTTTTTTCGGCGCCAGCCATTACTTGCAAGTGCGCCTGCAACGGATGCACGGCGCCCGAGTGGTGATTGAGGCGCAGCAGATCAACTTCATCGACTATTCGGGGGTGGAAATGCTGCACCAGGAAGCGCGACGGCTGCTGCGGCAGGATCGCAGCCTGACCCTGCGCGGGGCGCGGCCACCGGTGGTGGAAGAGTTGCGCAAGCTGGAAGGCGCGGAGAAATGCCCGATCCGCTTCGAAGACTAAAACACCGCCCCTGTAGGAGCGAGGCTTGCCCGCGAAGCTTTTGGCGTACCTGAGGACGCCTTCGCGGGCAAGCCTCGCTCCTACAGGGTTATGCGGCGAGTTGGCGGCGGAGTTCGGCCAGTACCGGCGCGGTATCCGGGCGCACACCACGCCACAGATAAAACGCCTCAGCCGCTTGCTCGGCCAACATCCCCAACCCGTCCATCGACACCGCAGCCCCATGCTCGCTGGCCCAGCGGCAGAACGAGGTCGGTTCCTTGCCGTACATCATGTCGTAGCACACCGTCTTGCCCGGCTCGATCAAGCTGCTGGCAATCGGCGGTACTTCGCCTGTCAGGCTCGCGGAGGTCGCATTGATGATCAGGTCCACCGACTCCCGCAGCCAGTCGAAACCACTGGCCGACACCGGGCCCAGGTCAGAAAACAATTCCGCCAGCAACTCGGCTTTTTCCACCGTGCGGTTGGCGATGATCACCGACGCCGGCTGTTCCGCCAGCAACGGCTCCAGAGCACCACGCACCGCGCCGCCGGCGCCCAGCAACAGGATGCGTTTGCCCTTGAGGCTGAAACCGGCGTTGACCGTCAGGTCCCGAACCAACCCGGCGCCGTCGGTGTTGTCGCCCAGCAGACTGCCATCCGCCTGTTTGCTCAAGGTGTTCACCGCACCGGCCCGCTGCGCCCGCGCCGTCAGGCTGTTCGCCAGCCGATAGGCCTCTTCCTTGAACGGCACCGTCACATTCGCCCCACGACCTTCGAGGAAAAAAGCCCGGGCAAAGTCGGAAAAGTCGTCAAGCGGCGCCAACGAAGTGCTGTAGTCCAATGCCTGAGCGGTTTGCTCGGCGAACAGACGATGGATCAGCGGCGACTTGCTGTGGCCAATCGGGTTACCAAATACGACGTAACGGTCCATCGGGATTCCTCGTTCAGGCCTCGGCCAACCAATCGCGATCTTGCAGGAAGTACTCGGTCAGCCGTGCTTCTTCGCTGCCCGGCTCGGCTTTCCAGTCATAGCTCCAGCGAACTTGCGGGGGCAGCGACATGAGGATCGACTCGGTACGCCCGCCCGATTGCAAGCCGAACAGCGTGCCACGGTCGTAGACCAGGTTGAACTCGACGTAGCGGCCACGGCGGAATTCCTGAAATTCGCGCTGCCTGGCGCTGAACGCCTCATTTTTGCGGCGCTGCACAATCGGCAGGTAGGCGTCGATGTAGGCGTCACCGATGGCGCGCATGAACGCGAAGCTGGTGTCGAAGTCCCACTCGTTCAAGTCATCGAAAAACAGGCCGCCGATGCCCCGTGGCTCGTGGCGATGCTTGATGTGGAAGTAGCTGTCGCACCAGGCCTTGTAGCGCGAGTAAACGTCCGGGCCGAACGGCGCGCAGGCCTGTTCGGCGACGCGGTGCCAATGCACGCAGTCCTCGACGTTGCCGTAATAAGGGGTCAGGTCGAAGCCGCCGCCGAACCACCAGACCGGTTCTTCACCTTCTTTTTCAGCGATGAAAAAGCGCACGTTGGCGTGGGAAGTCGGCACGTGCGGGTTGTGCGGGTGGATCACCAGCGACACGCCCAGCGCTTCGAAGCCTCGACCGGCCAGTTCTGGTCGATGGGCGCTGGCGGACGGTGGGAGACCGCTGCCAAACACGTGGGAAAAGTTGACGCCGCCCTTTTCGATGACCGTGCCGTTTTCGATCACCCGCGTGCGACCGCCACCACCGGCAGGCCGGGTCCAGGCATCTTCGACGAAACGCGTGCCACCGTCCTCGGCTTCCAGGGCAGCGCAAATGCGGTCTTGCAGGTCGAGCAGGTAGGCTTTTACGGCCTCGGTGCGGGTAGTCATGGCATCACCTTGAATCGGGCAAAGCTACGCGGGCGCCATTGAAGCGGGGGCCGGCGCAAATGGGCGCGTAGCATACCATCGCAGGTCGACCCTTCGCAGTTGACGAAGATCAAGGTTAGGCGTTCGATAGGGCGCTTCGTCTTATATCCCAAGAAACATGACCCAAGGAGTAGGCAGATGGCTAAGCGTATCCAGTTCCGTGCCCATGGCGGCCCTGAAGTGCTCGAGTATGTGGATTACCAGCCCGCCGAGCCCGGCCCGCAGCAGGTACGCGTGACCAACAAGGCCATCGGCCTGAACTTCATCGACACCTATTACCGCAGCGGCCTCTATCCGCTCCCGGCCTTGCCATCGGGCCTGGGCTCGGAAGGTGCGGGCGTGGTCGAGGCGGTCGGCAGTGAAGTCACCCGCTTCAAGGTCGGCGATCGCGTGGCGTATGGCAGCGGACCGTTGGGCGCCTACAGCGATGTTCACGTCTTGCCGGAGGCCAATCTGGTGCTTCTGCCGGACGCCATCAGCTTCGAACAAGCGGCCGGTGTGATGCTCAAGGGCCTGACCGTGCAGTACCTGTTGCGTCAGACCTATGAGCTGAAGGGTGGCGAAACCATCCTGTTCCACGCCGCCGCCGGTGGTGTCGGTTCGCTGGCCTGCCAATGGGCCAAGGCCTTGGGCGTGAAGTTGATCGGCACCGTCAGCTCGCCGGAGAAAGCCGCGCTGGCCAAGGCCAACGGCGCCTGGGCGACCATCGATTACAGCCATGAAAACGTCGCCCAACGCGTGCTGGAATTGACCGACGGGAAAAAAGTCCCGGTGGTGTACGACGGCGTCGGCAAGGACACCTGGCTGACGTCGCTCGATAGCGTTTCGCCGCGTGGCTTGGTGGTGAGTTTTGGTAATGCCTCGGGTGCGGTGGAGGGGGTGAATCTGGGGATTCTGTCGGCGAAGGGTTCGCTGTACGTGACCCGGCCGACCCTGGCGACCTACGCCAACAACGCTGAAAACCTGCAGCGTATGGCAGATGAGCTGTTTGAGATGATCATCAGCGGCAAGCTGAACGTGGATATCAGCCACAAGTACCCGCTGGCTGAAGCGGCGAAGGCGCAGACCGAGTTGTCGGCGCGGCGCACGACGGGTTCGACTGTTTTGTTGCCTTGAGGACGCCTTCGCGGGCAAGCCTCGCTCCTACAGGATCTCGGTTGTGTCGACCGACCTGTAGGAGCGAGGCTTGCCCGCGAAGAACGATGACGCAGTCTCAATCCGGGCGCAGAACCTTGCCAGTCGCCACGTCGCGAATCACGCTCGGGTTCTTGCGCCCACCCAGATTCCCGCCCAACACCAAATCAAGCTGCCCACGGAAGTACTGCTCGATACGAATCCGTGACCGCGCTGCCGGTCGGCCCTGTGGGTTGGCGGAAGTCGACACCAACGGCCCGACCAACGCGCACAAATCCCGCACCTGCGGGTGATCGCTGACCCGCAACGCCACCGTTTCATGCACGCCGGTAATCCACTGCGGCAACATATTCTGATGCGGCACCAGCCAGGTGTTCGGCCCTGGCCAGGTGCTGGCCATGCGATCCATCCACAATTCAGGAAAGTCTTCGAAGAGGAAGTCGAACTGGCGAATGTTGTCGGCCACCAGAATCAACCCTTTTTCCACCGACCGCCCCTTGATCGCCAGCAGACGATAGACCGCCTCTTCGTCCCACGGGTCGCACCCCAGACCCCAGACAGCTTCGGTTGGGTAGGCAATCACCGCGCCTGCGCGAATGGCTCGTGCGGCTTGTTGCACACGCCAACTGTTAACCATGAAAAACTCTCCGGAATAAGGCTCTGCGCAGTTTACCGATCTTCATTATAAAACCTAGCTTACCCGCGCAAACCAGCGCCCATTTTCGCAGACTGCCTGGCCGTCCATTTCCAGCTCCGTCAACGCCGCCAGCACTTTCGGCAAGGTCCAGCCACTGCTGTCAGCCAGCGCTTCACTGGTGTGAGGCGCCGCATGGAGCAGCGACAGCAGCGGGTGGCTCGTCACAGCCGACGTCGCCTCTGTGGATAACGGCAACCGTTGCCAACCGCGCAAGGCTTCGAGGATGTGCTCGATGGTCTCCACCAACACCGCACCGTCGCGAATCAACTGATGACAGCCGCGCGCACCGGGATGATGAATCGAACCCGGAATCGCATATACCTCGCGACCTTGCTCCGCCGCCAACCTTGCCGTGATCAATGATCCGCTGGCGACACTGGCCTCGACCACCAGCACGCCGAGGGACAAACCGCTGATGATTCGGTTACGCCGTGGGAAGTTGCTGGCGCTGGGGCCGGCGTCCAGCGGGAACTCCGAAAGCACCGCGCTGCCCGACGCAATCATGGCATCCGCCAGGCGTCGATTGCGCTGTGGATAAAACTTTTCAAGTCCCGTGCCAAGGACACCTACCGTTCGCCCGCCAACGTCCAGAGCCGCCTGGTGCGCGGCGGCATCGATGCCCAGGGCCAGGCCGCTGGTAATCACGAAACCGGCGCTGGCCAAACTGCGGGAAAACGCGGCGGCGGTGTCCATGCCTGGCCGCGAAGCGCGACGGCTACCGACCATCGCCAATTGCGGTTTTTCCAGAATACCCGGATCGCCCGCCACGAATAACAGCGGCGGTGCGTCGCTGATTTCTGCCAGCAGCGCCGGGTAGTCAGGCTGGTCCCACATCAGTAAATGCTGGCCCGAACGCTCTAGCCAGGCCAATGCGTGACTCGCGCCATCGCGGATCTCACTGGAGCGCCGGGCTTCTGAGCACACGAGCGGCAAACCGAGCGCACGCCAGGCACTGGCCGGCGCGCTGATGGCGCTGGAGGCCGAGCCAAACGCCTCAAGCAATTTCTTGAAACGCGCCGGGCCGAGTTCCGGCAAGCGATGCAAACGCAAACGGGCTTCCAGTTCCGCGGGGGAAACCGGTGCAAATACAGGCAGTGACATGGATCATCCTTGATCGTTATGAGCCCCGTTCAAACGGGAATAAGCTGTGGATAACTCTGTTGGTAACTTGTGGAGCAGGCTAAGGATTTCGCACTTTGTCCATCACCGCCAGGGAGCGCGATGCGTTGAGTACCAAGCCGTAACTGAGTTTGTCGTAGGTACGGAATACCATCAGCAAACCGGCACGCTCATCGGGAATTTTCAGCGGCTGGCCAGTAATCCGATCACGTACGGTTTCGCCGGTTTTCATCACCACCAACACGTTGCCCTCGGCCAAGCCATCGCGCTGCCCCTTGTTCAGCGTGACCACATCCATGGCGCCGATCTGGGTAACGCCGCGCGGCACGTCGATGATCAAGCCATTGATCTGGCTTTTAGGTGCACTGGGCATGAACGTCGAGTTGATCGAGCGCTCTTCACCGCTGAACAAACGGTCGCCGAGGCGCACTTCCTGCGTGGTGCGTTGCAGGGCCAGGGTGGCAACGTCGCCCTCGGTGGCGACAATTTCGCCGCCGCCGATGTCGTCGGCGTTGATCCCCAAGAACTCTTTACTGTCGGGATCGGTGTAGACCTTGCCCTGGCGGAAGATGCCGTAGACCGGTTGATTCGGGTCGAAATGGCCGCGGGCGAAGATGCGGTCACCGGTGCCGCTGAGCACCCGTTCGGCATCGCCGGCGACGATGTAGGGCGCCTTGTCGAAATCCTCGACCTTGTCGACGATGCGGTTGCTCAGCAGAAAGCTGTTGATCGATTGCAGCGGAATGCTTGGGATGGCGTCGGCCACCGGGCTGCTGCGGATGCGCGGCGAGAGCTTGATGGTGCCCCGGGAAGCCCCGCGATTGAGGGTCAGGCGCGGCTGACCGTTGACGTAGACCAGTGACAGCAAGTCCCCGGGGTAGATCAGATTGGGGTTTTCGATCTGTGGATTGGCCTGCCAAAGCTCCGGCCATTTCCACGGTTCACGGAGGTATTTTCCCGAGATGTCCCAGAGTGTGTCCCCCGTGACCACGGTGTATTGCTGTGGAAAACCTTCCTTGAGTTGCACTTGCCCCTGCGCAAAACCGGCCGAGGCCAGAAGGAGCAAGGCGAGTAGTGATTTCCTCATGCGGTGAATCCCTTTATTATGTGCGTCCGCGTGAAACGCCAGAGCCCTCGTGGCTCGCTCCCCGTTCATTGCTGAAAGGGAGCTACGTTTTACAACGGTAGCCGGCATCTTCGGACCCGCCAGGCCATCGACCCGACTTTACCTCACACGTGCAGCAATTAAGCTTATGGCCATTTTAGACATCCTCGAATTCCCCGACTCGCGCCTGCGCACTATCGCCAAACCTGTGGCCGTAGTGGACGACGAAGTGCGTCAGTTGGTCGATGACATGTTTGAAACAATGTATGAAGCGCCAGGCATCGGCCTCGCGGCGACCCAGGTCAACGTGCACAAACGGATTGTCGTGATGGACCTTTCCGAAGACCGCAGCGAGCCCCGGGTGTTCATCAACCCCGAGTTCGAAACCCTGACTGACGAAATGGAGCAGTATCAGGAAGGCTGCCTCTCGGTACCGGGCTTCTACGAAAACGTAGATCGCCCGCAAAAGGTCAAGATCAAGGCCCTGGACCGTGACGGCCAGCCGTACGAACTGATCGCCGAAGGCCTGCTCGCGGTGTGCATCCAGCATGAATGCGACCACCTGAACGGCAAATTGTTCGTCGACTACCTGTCCAGTCTCAAACGTGACCGAATCAAGAAGAAACTGGAAAAGCTCCATCGCCAGAACGCTTGATGCCCCTCTTTCAAAGGCTTGCTGCGGCAAGCCTTTTTCTTTTGCGACTGCTTTGTAATAGAGAGCTTCCATGACTGAGCCACTGCGCATCGTCTTTGCCGGCACCCCGGAATTCGCCGCCGAACACCTCAAGGCCCTGCTCGACAGCCCTTACGAGATCGTCGCGGTCTACACCCAACCGGACCGTCCGGCAGGTCGCGGGCAAAAACTGATGCCGAGCCCGGTCAAGCAGTTGGCTCTGGAAAACAGTATCCCGGTATTGCAGCCGCCAACCTTGCGCAACGAAGACGCTCAGGCGGAACTGGCCGCGTTGAAGCCCGATTTGCTGGTGGTGGTCGCCTACGGCTTGATCCTGCCGCAAGTGGTGCTGGATATTCCGCGCCTGGGCTGCATCAACAGCCACGCCTCCTTGCTGCCACGCTGGCGCGGTGCGGCGCCGATCCAGCGCGCCGTCGAAGCGGGCGATGCCGAAAGCGGCGTGACCGTGATGCGCATGGAACTGGGCCTCGACACCGGGCCGATGCTGCTGAAAGTCACCACGCCGATCACCGCTGAAGACACCGGCGGCAGCCTCCACGACCGTCTGGCCGAAATGGGTCCACCGGCCGTTGTTCAAGCGATCGCCGGCCTCGCTGCCAGCACGCTGGAAGGCGAAGTGCAGGACGACAGCCTCGCCACGTATGCTCACAAATTGAACAAAGATGAAGCGCGCATCGACTGGAGCCGTCCGGCGGTTGAGCTGGAACGCCTGGTCCGCGCCTTCAATCCGTGGCCGATCACCCACAGCACGCTGAATGGCGAAGCGTTGAAGGTGTTGGCCGCGAGCCTCGCCGAAGGGCAGGGCGCACCCGGGGAAATCCTCAGCGCCAGCAAGGACGGTTTGATCGTCGCCTGCGGCGAACAGGCGCTGTGCCTGACCCGTTTGCAGTTGCCCGGCGGCAAGGCGCTGAACTTCAGCGACTTGTTCAACAGCCGACGTGAGAAATTTGCCGTTGGCACCGTCCTCGGTCAAACGGCGGACGTTCAATGAACCCACGTCTGGCCGCCGCCAAGGCACTTGCTGCTGTTCTTAACGGAAAAGCCTCACTCAACAGTTCCCTGCCGACACAAATGGACAAGGTCGAAGACCGCGATCGCGGCTTCACCCAGGACCTGGCGTTCGGCACCGCGCGCTGGCAGCCGCGTTTGTCGGCGCTGGCGGCCAAGCTGCTGCAAAAGCCGTTCAAAGCGGCGGATGCCGATGTCGAGGCGCTGCTGCTGGTCGGTCTTTATCAACTGCTCTACACCCGCGTTCCCGCCCACGCCGCCATCGGCGAAACCGTGGGTTGCGCCGACAAGCTGAAAAAGCCTTGGGCCAAGGCTTTGCTCAACGCCGTGCTGCGCCGCGCCCAACGGGAAAGCGAAGCGCTGTTGGCCGAGCTGGAACACGACCCGGTGGTGCGCACCGCCCACCCGCGCTGGCTGCAAAAATCCCTGAAGGCGTTCTGGCCTGAGCAATGGGAAGCCATCTGCGCGGCGAACAACGCGCATCCGCCGATGATTTTGCGGGTCAATCGTCGCCATCACACCCGCGATGCTTACCTCGGGTTGCTGACCGACGCCGGCATCGCGGCCACGCCGTGTGTGTACAGTCAGGACGGCATCATCCTCGACGCCGCCGCCGACGTGCGCAGCCTGCCGGGTTTCGCCGAAGGCTGGATCAGTGTGCAGGACGAAGCGGCGCAACTGGCCGCTGACCTGCTCGATCTGGCACCCGGCCAGCGCGTGCTCGATGCCTGCTGCGCACCGGGCGGCAAGACCTGCCACATCCTTGAAGCCGAGCCAAAGCTGGCCGGTGTAGTGGCAGTGGACCTGGAAGCCAAGCGTCTGGTGCGGGTGCGGGAAAACCTCGCGCGCCTGGGCCTGAGCGCCGAACTGATCGCCGCCGATGGCCGCGACACCGCGACCTGGTGGGACGGCAAACCCTTCCAGCGCATCCTGCTGGACGCGCCGTGCTCGGCCACCGGCGTGATCCGCCGTCACCCGGACATCAAGCTGACCCGCCAACCTGACGACATCGCCGCGCTGGCGCTGCTGCAGGGCGAACTGCTCGACGCCATGTGGATAACCCTGGACGTCGGCGGCATTCTGCTTTACGCCACCTGTTCCACACTGCCGACCGAAAACACCGACGTCATCGAAGCCTTTCTCGCCCGCACGCCGGGTGCCCGCGAACTGGACCTCGCCACGACCGCTGGCATCAAGCAGCCTCATGGTCGCCAGTTGCTGGCCCAGGAAGGCGGCCATGACGGGTTCTACTACGCCAAGCTGATCAAGATCGCCGCCGCGCGCGGTTAAACGGATTCAATGGAGTGACTGGATGAAAATCATCATCCTCGGTGCGGGGCAGGTCGGCGGTTCGCTGGCAGAACACTTGGCCAGCGAGGCCAACGACATCACCGTGGTCGATACCGATGGCGAACGCTTGCGCGACCTCGGCGATCGGCTGGACATTCGCACCGTGCAGGGCCGCGGCTCGTTTCCGACGGTGTTGCGTCAGGCCGGCGCGGACGATGCCGACATGCTGGTGGCGGTGACCAACAGCGACGAGACCAACATGGTCGCCTGCCAGGTCGCTCACACCTTGTTCCACACCCCGACCAAAATTGCCCGGGTCCGCGAAGCCGCTTATCTGACACGCGGCGGGCTGTTCAACAACGAAGCGATCCCGGTGGACGTGCTGATCAGCCCGGAACAGGTGGTCACTAACTACATCAAGCGCCTGATCGAGCATCCGGGCGCGTTGCAGGTGATCGACTTTGCCGAAGGCAAAGCCCAATTGGTCGCGGTGAAGGCTTATTACGGCGGGCCGTTGGTCGGCCAGCAACTGCGTCAGTTGCGCGAACACATGCCGAATGTCGAAACCCGCGTCGCGGCGATTTTCCGGCGTGATAGGCCGATCCTGCCCCAGGGCGATACGGTGATCGAGGCCGACGACGAAGTCTTTTTCATCGCCGCCAAGGCGAACATTCGTGCGGTCATGAGTGAAATGCGCCGTCTCGATGAAACCTACAAACGCATCGTCATCGCGGGCGGCGGGCAAATTGGCGAGCGACTGGCCGAGGCCATCGAAAGCCGTTACCAGGTGAAGATCATCGAGATGAACCCGGCGCGCTGCCGTCATCTCTCGGACAACCTCGACAGCACCGTGGTCCTGCAGGGCAGCGCATCGGACCGGGATCTGCTGCTGGAAGAGAACATCGCCGACGCCGACCTGTTCCTGGCCCTGACCAACGACGACGAAGCCAACATCATGTCCTCGCTGCTGGCCAAGCGCCTGGGCGCGAAGAAGGTGATGACGATCATCAACAACCCGGCCTACGTCGATTTGATCCAGGGCGGCGATATCGACATCGCCATCAGCCCGCAATTGGCGACTATCGGCACGTTGTTGGCCCACGTGCGCCGTGGCGATATCGTCAGTGTGCACTCACTGCGCCGTGGCGCGGCGGAGGCCATCGAGGCGATTGCCCATGGCGATGCGAAGTCGAGCAAAGTGATCGGCAAGGCTATTGAGAACATCGGCCTGCCGCCGGGTACGACGATTGGCGCGATTATCCGTGATGAAGAAGTGATCATCGCGCATGACGACACGGTGATCGCGGCGGGCGACCATGTGATTCTGTTCCTTGTGGATAAAAAGCATATTCGCGATGTGGAGAAGTTGTTTCATGTGGGGTTGAGCTTTTTCTGATCCGGGAAAATGCGGTGGCTGGTCTGGCCTCTTCGCGGGCAAGCCTCGCTCCTACAGAATTTCGGCGGTATGGACCTGTAGGAGCGAGGCTTGCCCGCGAAGGCGGTCGCGAACATCTCACATCAATCAAAGGAGCCTTCGATGATCGAATCCCTGGAAAAAATGCTCGCCAAGGGTGTGGATAACTCGCTGCTGCGCTTCGGCCTTGGCAAGGGTTACCTGGACCTTGGGGAAAACGCCAAGGCGGCCGAGCATTTCCAGCGCTGCGTCGAATTCGATCCGAAGTATTCGGCGGCCTGGAAGTTATTGGGCAAAGCCCATCTGGCGCTGGCGGACTTTGCGGCCGCGCGTCAGGCGTGGGAGCAGGGGCTGGAGGCCGCCCGAGCCCATGGCGACAAGCAGGCGGAGAAGGAAATGACGGTGTTTCTGAAGAAGCTTGAGCGTCAGGCGCACTGACTCAGAGATAGCGTAGGCCGATCCCCTCCGCATCCACCAACACCACTTCCATGCGCACACGCGGCGCACCTGTGGGTAAGTCCTGCACTTGCCCATAAACCACCGCGCCTGTGGGCAATGCCGACAAGCGCGGATGCTTGACGTAGACGCCTGTGGCCGACAAGTTACGCGTCTGGCCCAGGCACTCGCCGAAGCTTTCGTGGATGATTTTGATGCGGAATGATTTGCGCTGTTCGGACATCTTCGTGCGCCCTTGTATGAACCTGTTGTGGATAACTGCTTCTGTAGGAGCGAGGCTTGCCCGCGAAGAGGACATTAAATTCAACATTGATGTTGGATTGAAAATCGCCTTCGCGGGCAAGCCTCGCTCCTACAGGTTCTGGTTATCCACAGATCGTGCCATTTAGTCAGTACCAGCGCTCTTCGCCGGGTGGACGCTTCTTGAAGCGCTTCATGCTCCACATGTACTGGCTCGGATACGCTCGCACATAACGCTCGACTACCTGGCTCATGGCCGCGCAGGACGTCTCGGTATCGGTGCTGTACATGGCCTCGGGCGCGGCTTCGAGGATCACTTTGTAGCCTGAACCGTCCGGCAGACGCAGGGCATGCAGGAACACACCGACCGCTTTGCCACCGGCCAACATGTTCGGCACAAACTTGCTGGTCAGCGCCTGAGTGGCGAAGAACGGCACGAAGATGCCCGCGGATTCGGCCGGTTCCGGGTCGGCGGGAATGCCCACTGCACCACCTTTGCGCACTTCCTTGATCACGCTGAGGATGCCTTCCTTGGTGGACGCGGCGACTTTGTTACCCAGTTGTACGCGCTGCTTGCGCAGCAATTCATCTACAGCTTTCAATTTCGGCGGACGATAGAAAATGATCGGTTTGCACTGGCTGCAATAAAAGTGGTTAAGCACTTCCCAGTTGCCCAGGTGGCTGGTGATACCGACCACACCTTTGCCGGAGGCGAGGGCGTCTTTCAGCACATCCAGCCCTTCGACTTCGCGCACCAGGTCGATGGAACGCTGGGCCGGCCAGATCCAGGCGCAGGCGCTTTCGGTCAGGGACTTGCCGATGTCTTTCAGGCTCTGGCCCACCAGGCGCTCCCGTTCAGCCGGGTCCATGTCGGGAAAGCACTTGGCAAGGTTGATCCGCACCACATCGCGTGAACGGTTGGGGGTTTTCCACATGACCCAGCCAATGGCTGTGCCCACGGCTTGCACTGCCCGCCACGGAAGCAGGGCAAACAACCGCAGAGCGCCTACCAGCAAGGCGCCTTTAAACTTATCCACAGGTCACTCCTGATCTTGTGCTGTGTGCGAGGCGGCCATTCTAACCGCCGTTCGCCAGCACCGCGTAGCGATCGCAATCCCGAGTGTGGTCCATGACCATGCCCGAAGCCTGCATCAGCGCGTAGCAAATGGTCGGGCCGACGAAGGTGAAACCGGCCTTTTTCAAACCTTTGCTCATCTCCACGGCGACCGGCGTCACGGCCGGCACTTCGGTGCGATCCTTGAAGTGATTGATCACCGGCTTGCCGCCGACGAACGACCAGAGAAACTCCACAGGATCCTCCAGCGCCAGCCAGGCCTGGGCATTGCGCCGGGCCGCGTTGAGTTTGAGGCGATTGCGGATAATGCCCGGATCGAGCATCAATTCGTCGATTTCCGCGTCGCTCATCTGCGCCACACGCTGCACGTCGAAGCCGAACATCACCTCGCGATAGCGCTCGCGTTTACGCAGCACGGTGATCCAGGAAAGGCCGGCCTGGAACCCTTCGAGCAAAAGCAACTCGAACAATCCCTGCGCATCGCGTAGCGGCGTGCCCCACTCCTGATCGTGATAAGCCATGTACAGCGGATCTTCGGAACACCAAAAGCAGCGTGGCATAAGGCTCCAGGGGGCGTGCGCAGGACCGAATCGGGTATACTCCCGCTCTTTAAATCGCAGCCCAAGAAACAGGTGAATTTCGTGAGCCAGCCTACGCCAGCCGTGCGTACCTTCCAAGACTTGATCCTCGCCCTCCAGCAATACTGGCCCGAGCACGGTTGTGTGGTACTTCAGCCCTACGATATGGAAGTAGGCGCCGGCACTTTCCACACTGCTACATTCCTGCGTGCCATTGGCCCGGAAACCTGGAACGCCGCTTATGTGCAGCCCAGTCGTCGCCCGACTGACGGCCGCTACGGCGAAAACCCGAACCGTCTGCAGCACTACTACCAGTTCCAGGTCGTCCTGAAGCCGAACCCGGACAACTTCCAGGAACTGTACCTGGGCTCCCTGAAGCATGTCGGCCTGGACCCGTTGGTCCACGACATTCGCTTCGTCGAAGACAACTGGGAATCGCCGACCCTGGGCGCCTGGGGCCTGGGCTGGGAAGTCTGGCTCAACGGCATGGAAGTGACGCAGTTCACGTACTTCCAGCAAGCGGGCGGCATCGAGTGCTACCCGGTGACCGGCGAGATCACTTACGGTCTCGAACGTCTGGCCATGTACCTGCAAGGCGTGGACTCGGTCTACGACCTGGTCTGGGCTGACGGCCCGATGGGCAAAGTGACCTACGGCGACGTGTTCCACCAGAACGAAGTGGAGCAGTCGACCTACAACTTCGAACACGCCAACGTCGAGAAGCTGTTCGAATTGTTCGATTTCTACGAAAGCGAAGCCAAGCGCCTGATCGAACTCGACCAGCCGCTGCCGTTGCCGAGCTATGAAATGGTGTTGAAGGCTTCCCATACCTTCAACCTGCTGGATGCGCGCCGGGCGATCTCGGTCACCGCGCGTCAGCAATACATTCTGCGCGTGCGCACCCTGGCGCGTTCCGTTGCGCAAGCCTACCTGCTGGCTCGCGCCAAGCTGGGCTTCCCGATGGCGACCCCGGACCTGCGTGATGAAGTACTGGCCAAGCTGGAGGCTGCACAATGAGTGCTCTGGATTTTCTGGTTGAACTGGGCACTGAAGAACTGCCACCCAAAGCCCTGAACACCCTGGCCGAGGCGTTTCTTGCCGGTATCGACAAGGGCCTGCAAGCGGCTGGCCTGAACTACGAGACCAAAACCGTCTACGCCGCGCCGCGTCGTCTGGCTGTGCTGATCACCGATCTGGCCACTCAGCAGCCGGATCGCAGCATCAACCTGGACGGCCCGCCACGTCAGGCTGCGTTCGATGCCGAAGGCAACCCGACTCAAGCGGCACTGGGTTTCGCCAAGAAGTGCGGCGTCGACCTGAGCGAAATCGATCAGAGCGGTCCGAAACTGCGCTACAGCCAGAGCATCGCCGGTAAACCGACCGCGAGCCTGCTGCCGACCATCGTCGAAGATTCCCTGAACGACCTGCCGATTCCAAAGCGCATGCGCTGGGGCGCTCGCAAGGAAGAGTTCGTTCGCCCGACTCAGTGGCTGGTGATGCTACTCGGTGACCAGGTCATCGATTGCACGATCCTCGCCCAGAAGGCCGGTCGCGATTCCCGTGGTCACCGCTTCCACCACCCGCAAAGCGTGCGCATCACTTCGCCGGCCAACTACCTGAGCGACCTGCGTGCCGCTTACGTACTGGCCGATTCCAACGAGCGCCGCGAGCTGATCAGCAAGCGCACTGAAGAGTTGGCAACGATGCAGGAAGGCACGGCGATCGTGCCGCCAGCTTTGCTCGATGAAGTGACCGCGCTGGTTGAATGGCCGGTGCCGCTGGTGTGCTCGTTCGAAGAGCGTTTCCTCGACGTGCCGCAAGAAGCCCTGATCACCACCATGCAGGACAACCAGAAGTATTTCTGCCTGCTGGATGCCGACGGCAAGTTGCTGCCCCGTTTCATTACCGTAGCCAACATCGAAAGCAAAGACCCGCAGCAGATCATCGCCGGTAACGAGAAAGTGGTTCGCCCACGCCTGACCGACGCCGAGTTCTTCTTCAAGCAAGACAAGAAGCAGAAACTCGAAGAGTTCAACCTGCGCCTGCAAAACGTGGTGTTCCAGGAAAAACTCGGCAGCGTCTACGACAAGGCCGAGCGCGTTTCCAAACTTGCTGCGTTCATCGCTCAGCGCATCGGCGGCAACGCGGCATGGGCCTCCCGTGCCGGCCTGCTGTCCAAGTGCGACCTGGCGACCGAGATGGTCGGTGAGTTCCCGGAGATGCAAGGTGTCGCCGGTTACTACTACGCCCTCAACGACGGCGAGCCGCAAGATGTCGCACTGGCACTGAACGAGCAATACATGCCGCGCGGTGCCGGCGCTGAACTGCCGACCACCCTGACCGGTGCGGCCGTGGCCATCGCGGACAAGCTCGACACGCTGGTCGGGATCTTCGGTATCGGCATGCTGCCGACCGGTAGCAAAGACCCGTACGCCCTGCGCCGTGCAGCACTCGGCGTGCTGCGCATCCTGATCGACAAGAAGCTCGACCTCGACCTGAACGACGCCGTCGCATTCGCGGTGAATGCGTTCGGTACCAAGGTGAAAGTTGCCGGCCTCAACGACTCGGTGCTGGAGTTCATCTTCGACCGTCTGCGTGCCCGTTACGAAGACGAAGGTGTCGACGTCGGCACCTACCTGTCGGTGCGTGCCCTGAAACCGGGTTCGGCACTGGACTTCGACCAGCGCGTGCAAGCGGTAGAGGCCTTCCGCAAATTGCCGGAAGCCGCTGCCCTGGCCGCCGTGAACAAGCGCGTTTCGAACTTGCTGAGCAAGGTAGAAGGCACTGTGCCTACGCTGGTTGAAGCCAAGTACTTCGACAACGCCAACGAATTCTCCCTGTACTCGGCGATCCAGCAAGCGGACCAGGCTGTACAGCCAATGGCCGCTGCGCGTCAGTACAGCGAATCGCTGGCACGCCTGGCTGCCTTGCGCGAGCCGGTGGATGCGTTCTTCGAAGCGGTGATGGTCAACGCGGAAGATGCCAAAGTCCGCGGCAACCGATATGCCTTGCTGGCGCGTCTGCGTGGACTGTTCCTCGGCGTCGCCGATATTTCGTTGTTGGGGTAAACGTTTGAAACTGCTGATTCTCGATCGGGACGGGGTGATCAATTACGACTCCGACGCTTACATCAAGTCGGTGGAGGAGTGGATTCCACTCCCCGGTTCGATCGCAGCCATCGCGCAGTTGAGCAAGGCCGGCTGGACGGTAGCGGTGGCTACCAACCAGTCGGGCATCGCTCGCGGCTATTACGACATCGCCACCCTGGACGCCATGCACGAGCGCTTGCGTTCGCTCGTGGCGGAGCAGGGCGGTGAGGTCGGGCTGATCGTCTATTGCCCGCACGGGCCAGACGATGGCTGCGATTGCCGCAAGCCAAAACCCGGGATGTTGAAAACCATCGCCGCGCATTACAACGTATCGCTGACTAATCTATGGTTCGTCGGCGATACCCTTGGTGACCTGGAAGCCGCCAAAGCCGTCGATTCTCAGCCAGTTTTAGTAAAGACCGGGAAAGGCGAAAAGACTTTGGGCAAGACCCTACCGGTGGGCACCTTGATTTTTGACGATCTGGCGGCGGTTGCCGCAGAACTTATCCACAATTAGAGTGCTTCTGATATTCCTGGCCAAGGATTGATCGGGAGTGCGCTTTTATATAGACGGGCAGAGCCCGCACGGTAAACGTCGCCATGTCGATACTGCAGGCCATCAGAACCTTCCTCTTTTACCTGCTACTGGGCACCACTTCCTTGCTCTGGTGCAGCCTGAGCTTTTTTATCGCGCCTTTTCTGCCGTTCAAAGCGCGTTATCGCTTCATCAATGTGTATTGGTGCCGTTGCGCCTTGTGGCTGAGCAAAGTCTTTCTGGGCATCAGCTATGAAGTGAAGGGCGCCGAGAACGTGCCGGACCAGCCTTGTGTGATTCAGTCGAACCACCAGAGCACCTGGGAAACGTTCTTCCTCTCGGCTTACTTCCAGCCGCTGAGCCAGGTGCTCAAGCGTGAACTGCTCTACGTGCCGTTCTTCGGCTGGGCCATGGCCATGCTGCGACCGATCGCCATCGACCGCGACAACCCGAAGGCTGCGCTCAAGCATGTAGCCAAGAAGGGCGATGAGCTGCTCAAGGATGGCGTTTGGGTGCTGATCTTCCCGGAAGGGACTCGCGTTCCCTACGGCACCATCGGCAAGTTCTCACGCGGTGGCACCGCGTTGGCGGTCAACGCCGCACTTCCCGTACTGCCGATTGCGCACAATGCGGGCAAGTTCTGGCCGAAAACCGGGTGGGCGAAGAAGCAGGGCGTCATCACTGTGATCATCGGCGCACCGATGTATGCCGAAGGCAGCGGGCCGCGAGCCATTGCCGATCTGAACGACCGGGTGCAAGCCTGGAACGAGCAGATGCAGCGGGAAATGGGATCATTGCCGGCAGCTCCAGCGGCCCCCTCTGCCAGTGATCAGGTGGCTGTCTGAGATTCTGTGGATAACCTGTGTACCGTTTTCTCGAAAAGTAGCGTTTTTTGTTTTTAAGTTTATGATTTATATACATATTTCTTAAACACATAAAACGCCGGAAATGGTGCATAAGTTTTTTTCGGGCGCAAAAAAACCGGCTGATATAGCCGGTTTTTTTATGCCTGCGATGTGGCTGTTTCAGTCGTTGTACACAGTGGATCGTGAGTGAAACAGAGGCGTTGCTCCGACCACTAGAATCGAAGTCTGCGATCTTTTCTTTCGACAAATAAAAAGGCCAACACAGGTGCGTTGGCCTTTTTTTTGTTTGGTCGGTGACCTGGAATCAGAAGTCCAGGTTGGATACCGCCAAGGCGTTGCTTTCGATGAAGTCCCGACGAGGTTCGACCGCATCACCCATCAGGGTGTTGAAGATCTGGTCTGCGCCAATGGCGTCTTCGATGGTCACTTTGAGCATCCGGCGCTGAGCGGGGTCCATGGTGGTTTCCCACAGCTGATCCGGGTTCATTTCACCCAGACCTTTGTATCGCTGGATGGTGTGACGCTTGGTGCTTTCCGCCATCAGCCATTCAAGGGCTTCCTTGAACTCGGTGACCGGCTTCTTGCGCTCGCCACGCTGGATGTACGCGCCGTCGTCCAGCAAGGTGCTCAGTTGAGCGCCCAGGGAAACAACGGTCTTGTAATCGTTGCTGCCGAAGAAGTCGCGGTTGAAGGTGACGTAGTTCGACAGGCCGTGGGAGATCAGTTCGACCTCTGGCAGCCAGACGTTACGTTCACGGTCTTCACGCAGGCTGGCTTTGTAGACCAGGCCGGACTTCTCGACAGTGCGCAGGCGAACTTCGTACTGAGCCATCCAATCCTGCATCGCTGCGTGATCGGACAGTTGTTCCAGGCTTACCGCCGGCAGGTAGATGAAGTGCTCGGTCAGTTCCTGTGGGTACAGGCGCGACAGACGCTTGAGGGTCTTCATCACCAGGCGGAAGTCATTCACCAGGCGCTCAAGGGCAGGTCCGGAAATACCCGGCGCGTCCTCGTTCAGGTGCAGGCTCGCATCCTCCAGGGCCGACTGCGTCATGTACTCTTCCATGGCGTCGTCGTCTTTGATGTATTGCTCCTGCTTGCCTTTCTTGACCTTGTACAACGGCGGCTGGGCGATGTAGATGTAGCCGCGCTCGATCAGTTCCGGCAACTGACGGAAGAAGAAGGTCAGCAGCAGGGTACGGATGTGCGAACCGTCGACGTCAGCATCGGTCATGATGATGATGTTGTGGTAACGCAACTTGGCGATGTTGTACTCGTCACGGCCGATGCCGCAGCCCAGCGCGGTGATCAAGGTGCCCACTTCTTGCGAAGAGATCATCTTGTCGAAGCGTGCTTTCTCGACGTTGAGGATCTTGCCCTTCAACGGCAGGATGGCCTGGGTCCGACGGTTTCGTCCCTGCTTGGCGGAGCCGCCAGCAGAGTCACCTTCCACGAGGTACAGTTCGGACAGGGCAGGGTCTTTTTCCTGGCAGTCAGCCAGTTTGCCCGGCAGGCCGGCGATGTCCAGCGCGCCTTTGCGGCGGGTCATCTCACGGGCCTTGCGCGCCGCCTCACGAGCACGCGCCGCGTCGATCATCTTGCCGACGACCAGCTTGGCTTCGTTCGGGTTTTCCAGGAGGAAGTCGGAGAAGTACTTGCCCATTTCCTGTTCAACCGCGGTCTTCACTTCGGAAGAAACCAGCTTGTCTTTGGTCTGGGAGCTGAACTTCGGATCCGGGACTTTCACCGAAATAATCGCGGTCAGGCCTTCACGGGCGTCATCACCGGTGGTGGCGACTTTGTGCTTCTTCGCCAGGCCCTCAGCTTCGATGTAGGTGTTCAGGTTACGCGTCAGTGCGGAACGGAAACCCACCAGGTGAGTACCGCCATCGCGCTGTGGAATGTTGTTGGTGAAGCACAACAGGTTCTCGTTGAAGCTGTCGTTCCACTGCAGGGCGATTTCCACGCCGATGCCGTCTTCACGCTGGATGTTGAAGTGGAACACCTGGTTGACCGGAGTCTTGTTGGTGTTCAAGTATTCAACGAACGCACGCAGGCCGCCTTCGTATTTGAATAGCTCTTCCTTGCCGCTGCGTTCATCCTTGAGGACGATGCCGACACCGGAGTTGAGGAAGGACAGTTCACGAATCCGCTTGGCCAGGATGTCCCAGCTGAAGTGGATGTTCTTGAAGGTCAGGTCGGATGGCTTGAAGTGGATCTGGGTACCGGTGGTTTCGCTTTCACCGACGATTTTCATCGGCTCTTTCGGAACACCGTGGATGTAGGTCTGTTCCCAGATCTTGCCGCTGCGGCGAACGGTCAGGACCAGCTCTTCCGACAGAGCATTCACTACCGACACACCTACGCCGTGCAGGCCGCCGGATACTTTGTAGGAGTTGTCGTCGAACTTACCGCCGGCGTGCAGCACGGTCATGATGACCTCGGCTGCCGAAACGCCTTCTTCTTTGTGCACGTCTACCGGGATGCCACGACCGTTGTCGCGAACGGTGATGGATTCGTCCGGGTGGATGATGATGCTGATGTCGTCGCAGTGGCCGGCGAGAGCTTCGTCGATCGAGTTATCGACCACTTCGAACACCATGTGGTGGAGACCGCTGCCATCGTCGGTGTCACCAATGTACATACCGGGACGTTTGCGTACGGCATCCAGGCCTTTCAGCACTTTAATGCTCGTTGAGTCGTACGTATTTTCTTCGCTCAATGCCTTCACTCCCGATGGTCGTGGGTCTGGGTGATACGGCCCTGTTCCACGTGGAACAGAGCGACTGGCGTTTCCGTCTGCCAGCCTTCCCTCAATAATTCGTGATCTACACAGGTGATAAACACCTGGCAGCGTAAGTCTTCCAGCAAGCGGCAAAGCGCACGGCGGTGTTGCTCGTCCAGTTCGGACGGCAAGTCATCCACCAGATAAATACACTGGCCGCGTCGGGCCTGGCTGACCAAGTGCCCCTGGGCGATCCGCAATGCACAGACCACCAACTTCTGCTGACCCCGGGACAAGATGTCCGCGGCGTTATGAGCGCCCAATCTAAGACGCAAATCAGCGCGTTGTGGTCCGGCCTGGGTATGACCCATTTGCTGATCCCGCTGCAGGGACCCGGCGAGTACAGCACTCAGCTCGCGGTCTTTGTCCCAACCTCGGTAATAGCTGAGCGTTAAACCCTCGAGCTCAACCAGTTCGCTCAAGGTCTGTTCAAAGACTGGTTTCAAGGCTTTGATGTAAGCGCGGCGGTATTCATCAATTTCAGCGCTGGCCTGGCACAGTTCCCTGTCCCAAACCGCTTGCGAAACGGCGTCAAGTGTACCATGCCGCAGCCAAGAGTTTCTCTGGCGCAGGGCCTTCTGCAAGCGCTGCCAGGTGGACATGAATCGCGGTTCCACGTGGAACACGCCCCAGTCGAGGAACTGTCTGCGAATCTTCGGCGCCCCTTCCAATAGCCGGAAGCTGTCAGGGTTGATCAGCTGCAACGGCAGGATCTCTGCCAACTGCGCAGCGCTTCGGGCGTTCTGCCCGTCAATGCGGATCTGAAACTCGCCCTGACGGTCGCGAGATATCCCCAGCGCACTGTGCCCGCCCTCGGCCAATTCCACCTGACCAAACACCGTGCACGCCAGCTGCTCGTACTGAATCACCGGTAATAGACGGCTGCTACGAAACGAACGGGCAAGCCCCAGCAGGTGAATGGCTTCCAGAACACTGGTTTTGCCGCTGCCGTTGGCGCCGTAAAGAATATTGATTCGGGGGGAAGGGAAGAAAGTCACCGGGTGCAGATTGCGCACCGCGGTGACCGAGACGCGACTTAAGGACATCTAGCTTCTGCTGAACATGATTACAGACGCATCGGCATGACAACGTAGGCCGAGTCGTCGTTGTCGGACTCTTGCACCAGCGCGCTGCTGTTGGAGTCGGACAGGATCAGTCGAACCTGCTCAGTGGTCATCACGCCCAGCACGTCGAGCAGATAGCTCACGTTGAAGCCGATTTCCAGGGAGCCACCGTTGTACTCAACGCCCACTTCTTCTTCCGCTTCTTCCTGCTCAGGGTTGTTCGCCTGAATCTTCAGTTGACCGTTGGCCAGTTGCAGACGGATACCGCGGTACTTCTCGTTAGATAGAATCGCGGTACGGCTGAAGGCTTCACGCAGCGCCTGACGGTCGCCGAGCACCAGCTTGTCGCCACCTTTAGGCAGAACGCGCTCGTAGTCAGGGAATTTACCGTCGACCAGTTTCGAGGTGAAGGTGAACTCGCCGGTGGTGGCGCGGATATGGTGTTGACCCAGCACGATGCTGACGAGGCCGTCCGGTTCGGTCAGCAGGCGCGCCAGCTCAAGGATACCCTTGCGCGGCACGATCACCTGGTGGCGATCCGGCTGACCGATATCGGCCTGCATCGAGCACATGGCCAGACGATGACCGTCGGTGGCCACGGCGCGGATGATGCCGGCAGAGACTTCCAGCAACATACCGTTCAGGTAGTAACGCACGTCCTGCTGAGCCATGGCGAAGCTGGTGCGTTCGATCAAACGACGCAGCTTGCTTTGCTCCAGGCTGCACGTCAGCGAGCCAGGACCTTCTTCCACGGTCGGGAAATCATTGGCCGGCAAGGTCGACAGGGTGAAGCGGCTACGGCCAGCTTTCACCACGAGCTTCTGCTCATCAACCTTGATGTCGATCAGGGCATCGTTCGGCAGGCTTTTGCAGATGTCCATCAGCTTGCGCGCAGGCACGGTGATGGAACCTGGATCAGCCGGCTCTTCAAGTTGTACACGACCGACCAGCTCGACTTCCAGGTCGGTACCGGTCAGCGACAATTGCTGGCCTTCGACAACCAGCAGCACATTGGAGAGCACCGGCAAGGTCTGTCGGCGCTCGACGACGCCTGCGACCAGTTGCAGGGGTTTCAACAGGGCTTCGCGTTGAATGGTGAAATGCATGGTCTAGTCCCTTGCCTTAAAAGCTGCGCTGGTGTTCATCAAGTGGTCAGTGTACGCAGCAGGTTCTTGTAGTCCTCGCGGATGTCCGCGTCGGATTCCTTAAGTTCGTTGATCTTGCGGCACGCGTGCAACACAGTCGTATGGTCGCGACCGCCAAACACATCGCCGATTTCCGGCAGGCTGTGGTTGGTCAGCTCTTTGGACAACGCCATGGCCACCTGACGCGGACGAGCCACCGAGCGTGAACGACGCTTGGACAGCAAGTCGGAGATCTTGATCTTGTAGTACTCGGCGACCGTGCGCTGAATGTTATCCACAGAGACCAGTTTATCTTGCAGCGCCAACAAGTCTTTCAGGGATTCGCGAATCAGCTCGATGGTGATGTCGCGGCCCATGAAGTGCGAGTGGGCGATCACGCGTTTAAGCGCGCCTTCCAGCTCACGAACGTTGGAGCGAATGCGCTGGGCGATGAAGAACGCCGCATCGTGTGGCAGATCGACTTTGGCCTGGTCGGCCTTTTTCATCAGGATCGCCACGCGGGTTTCCAGCTCCGGCGGCTCGACGGCAACCGTCAGGCCCCAGCCAAAGCGGGATTTGAGGCGCTCTTCAAGGCCTTCGATTTCCTTCGGGTAGCGGTCACTCGTGAGAATGACCTGCTGGCCACCTTCAAGCAGGGCGTTGAAGGTGTGGAAAAATTCTTCCTGGGAACGTTCCTTGCGAGCGAAGAACTGAATGTCATCGATCAGCAACGCATCCACCGAACGGTAGAAGCGCTTGAATTCATTGATGGCATTCAGTTGCAGCGCCTTGACCATGTCGGCCACGAAACGCTCGGAATGCAGGTACACGACCTTGGCATTCGGGTTCTTCTTTAATAGGTGGTTACCCACCGCGTGCATCAAGTGGGTTTTACCCAAGCCGACGCCTCCATAAAGGAAGAGCGGGTTGTAACCGTGCTTGGGGTTGTCCGCCACCTGCCAGGCCGCAGCCCGGGCCAATTGGTTGGACTTACCCTCGACGAAATTCTCGAAGGTAAAGGTGCGGTTCAGGTAACTGGTGTGCTTGAGCGCGCCTTCAACCTGCACGGTGCGCTGTTCGGCGCGAACCGGCGCCTGTTGCGAACTGGCACCGGCCATGGGGTCGAAGCTGTCGCGGGACGGCTCTTCGCTGACCTCGGCGACTTTTTGTGTCGCACGCTTGGTCGGCGCAGCTGTCGGGGCGGGCGCCGGAGCGCTGACCGGTGCTTGAGCAGCCTGAGCCTGGGACGCAGCGGCGGCCAACGGAGCATTCGGGGCGGCACGCGGTGCCGAACTGCGCTTGCTGCCTATTAATAAGGACAGCGCCGGCGCCATGCCATTGCCGTGCTCATCGAGCAGTTCAAGGACACGCCCCAGGTACTTTTCGTTGACCCAGTCGAGAACAAAACGATTCGGTGCGTAGACACGCAACTCGTCGCCTTCGGCTTCGACCTGTAGTGGACGGATCCAAGTGTTGAATTGTTGGGCAGGCAGCTCATCGCGCAAAAGCTCCACGCACTGCTGCCAAAGTTCCACTGACACGGATATCCCCTAAGTTGAAAGCCGGTGAGGCAAAAACAAGCGGCCATTGTAACGATCAGACGCCGACTTATCCACACGTAGGTTGTTCACCACCCAAGAAGAATCAACGCTTTATACGCAAAAAAGACGACCAATGGTCTGTGCATAAGCTCTGTGGATAACCGGGTCTAAGCTCGTTGTACAAGTGGGGGCGAAACTCGGTGGATAACTGGCCTGTGGATAAGTAGCCCTTTCACACACAGGTTATCCGACAGCGCAGCACAGGCTGCCCCCTGTTTTCCACCGTAGTTGTCATTCTCTGTACATCACGACATACAAGGGCTCAAGGCAGTTATCCACAGAAGACCGTGGGCCTAGCTTTTATAAGCTTTACAGAAAAGCTTTAAATACTTTCCTTCTTTATTTTTATATCTACCGAAGCCTGCATACGAGAAAAGCAGCTGGAGATCTATTTATAAGGAAACGCTGGTTGGAAATTGACCTAGAGGCTTGCTTTCTCTAGAATCCCCGGTCTCTTAAAACGGGGGCCATTCCGGCCCGTTGTGGACGAACCAGGTAACACGACAATGAAACGTACTTTCCAACCAAGCACTATCAAACGCGCTCGTACCCACGGTTTCCGTGCTCGCATGGCTACCAAGAACGGTCGTGCCGTCCTGTCGCGTCGTCGCGCCAAAGGTCGTGCGCGTCTGGCAGTTTGATAATCCGGCACTGGAGGTGAGTCAGGACTTCAGTCGGGAAAAGCGTCTGCTTACCCCCCGGCATTTCAAGGCAGTCTTTGACTCCCCTACCGGCAAGGTTCCGGGGAAAAATCTCCTGCTCCTTGCGCGCAACAACGATCTTGATCACCCCCGTCTCGGGCTGGTTATCGGGAAAAAGAGCGTAAAGCTCTCCGTCGAGCGCAATCGCCTCAAACGTCTGATGCGCGAATCGTTTCGGCTGCACCAGGATTCACTGGTCGGTTGGGACATCGTTATCGTCGCGCGCAAAGGTTTGGGTGACGTAGAAAACCCCGAATTGATTCAGCATTTCGGCAAACTCTGGAAGCGTCTGGCACGCAGCACGCCGGTACCAGCAGTCAAAACCGAAACTGTAGGGGTAGACAGTCCCGATGCGTAAACTGGCACTCGTTCCGATCCAGTTTTATCGCTATGCCATTAGTCCCCTGATGGCCAGTCACTGTCGTTTCTACCCCAGTTGTTCCTGCTACGCGTATGAAGCCATAGAAAATCATGGCCTTCTGCGCGGTGGCTGGCTGGCCTTTCGTCGTTTAGGTCGCTGTCATCCGTGGAATCCCGGTGGTTATGACCCGGTTCCATATATATCTATCCCTACCTCCCGTTCTTCTTCGATGGCCGAGTAATCATGGATATCAAACGCACGATCCTGATCGTCGCCCTGGCAATCGTGTCCTACGTTATGGTTCTTAAATGGAACCAGGACTATGGCCAGGCTGCCCTGCCGACTCAGAATGTTGCTTCCAGTACTTCCGCACCGGGCCTACCGGATACGGCGACTGGCAATAATGCTTCTGTCAGTGACGACATTCCACGCGCCGCAAGCGATACCAGTGCAACTGCACCTACTGAAACACCAGTAGCTGCAAGCAAAGACCTCATCCAGATCAAAACGGATGTGCTCAACCTGGCCGTCGATCCACAAGGTGGCGATGTTGCCCAGTTGACACTGCCGCTGTATCCACGTCGCCAGGACCATCCGGACATTCCATTCCAGTTGTTCGATAACGGCAACGAGCGGACTTATCTGGCTCAAAGCGGTTTGATCGGCACCAACGGTCCGGACGCAAGTCCTGCCGGTCGTCCGGTTTACTCCTCGGAGAAGAAGGTTTACCAACTGGCTGACGGTCAGGACCAATTGGTCGTAGACCTGAAGTTCAGCAAGGACGGCGTCAACTACATCAAGCGTTTCACCCTGAAACGCGGCCTGTATGACGTAACCGTTTCCTACTTGATCGACAACCAGAGCGCTCAGCCCTGGTCCGGTGCAATGTTCGCGCAGTTGAAGCGTGACGCCAGCTCCGATCCTTCTTCCAGCACGGCCACCGGCACCGCGACTTACCTGGGCGCCGCCCTGTGGACAAGTAACGAGCCGTACAAGAAAGTGTCGATGAAGGACATGGACAAGGCTCAGCTGAAAGAAACCGTCAACGGTGGTTGGGTTGCCTGGTTGCAACACTACTTCGTGACCGCGTGGATTCCGGCGAAGGGCGAAAACAACGTCGTCCAGACCCGTAAAGACAGCAAAGGCAACTACATCATCGGTTACACCGCACCGGCAATGACCGTTGCACCAGGTGCAAAAGCCGAGACCAGTGCCGTTCTGTACGCCGGGCCGAAAAGCCAGGCTGTGCTGAAAGAGTTATCCCCAGGCCTGGAACTGACCGTTGACTACGGCATCCTGTGGTTCATTGCCCAGCCAATCTTCTGGCTGCTGCAACATATCCACGCGCTGGTCGGTAACTGGGGCTGGTCGATCATCTTCCTGACCATGCTGATCAAAGGGATTTTCTTCCCGCTGTCGGCTGCCAGCTACAAATCCATGGCTCGCATGCGTGCAGTGGCCCCGAAACTGGCTGCGCTGAAAGAGCAACATGGCGACGACCGGCAGAAAATGTCGCAATCCATGATGGAGCTGTACAAGAAAGAGAAGATCAATCCGCTGGGTGGTTGCTTGCCAATCCTCGTGCAGATGCCGGTTTTCCTTTCGCTGTACTGGGTTCTGCTGGAAAGCGTCGAAATGCGCCAAGCGCCGTTCATGCTGTGGATTACTGACCTGTCGATCAAGGACCCGTTCTTCATTCTGCCGATCATCATGGGTGCAACCATGTTCATCCAGCAGCAGTTGAACCCGACGCCTCCGGATCCGATGCAGGCCAAGGTGATGAAGCTGATGCCAATCATCTTCACCTTCTTCTTCCTGTGGTTCCCGGCTGGTCTGGTGCTGTACTGGGTAGTGAACAACTGCCTGTCCATCGCCCAACAGTGGTACATCACGCGTAAAATCGAAGCGGCTACCAAAGCGGCTGCCTGATTTACACTGTGAATAACCACTCAAAACGCCCCCTAGTGGGGCGTTTTGCTATCTGTCACTTTTGTCTGGATACCGGTTTATGAGCGTTCCTCGTGAAACCATCGCCGCCGTTGCTACCGCTCAAGGGCGCGGCGGTGTCGGCATCGTCCGTATTTCCGGGCCGCTGGCGAGTGTTGCGGCCAAGGCCTTCAGCGGTCGAGAACTCAAGCCACGGTTTGCCCATTACGGCCCGTTCCTCAGTGAAAACGATGAGGTGCTGGATCAAGGCATTGCCCTGTATTTCCCGGGACCGAACTCGTTCACCGGTGAAGATGTGCTGGAACTCCAGGGTCATGGCGGCCCGATTGTCCTGGATATGCTGCTCAAGCGTTGCCTGGAACTGGGCTGCCGTCTGGCCCGGCCGGGTGAATTCAGTGAGCGTGCCTTTCTCAACGACAAGCTCGACCTGGCCCAGGCCGAAGCCATTGCTGATTTGATCGAGGCGAGTTCTGCACAGGCGGCACGAAATGCCCTGCGTTCTTTGCAAGGTGCGTTTTCCGAACGTGTGCATAACCTCACCGAGCAATTGATTGGATTGCGGATCTATGTCGAAGCGGCGATCGACTTTCCGGAAGAGGAAATAGACTTCCTTGCCGATGGCCATGTGCTGAGCATGCTCGACAAAGTGCGTGACGAGTTATCCACCGTGTTGCGAGAAGCCGGGCAGGGTGCCTTGTTGCGTGACGGCATGACGGTGGTGATTGCCGGCCGACCCAACGCCGGCAAATCCAGTTTGCTCAATGCGCTGGCGGGTCGAGAAGCGGCGATCGTCACCGAGATTGCCGGCACAACCCGGGACATTCTGCGCGAACATATCCACATCGATGGCATGCCGTTGCACGTGGTCGACACGGCAGGTTTGCGCGATACCGATGATCACGTCGAGAAAATCGGTGTGGAACGGGCGTTGAAAGCCATCGGCGAAGCAGATCGCGTGCTGCTGGTTGTCGATGCCACCGCACCTGAAGCCCTTGATCCATTCGCGTTATGGCCGGAATTCCTCGAAATCCGCCCCGATCCGGCCAAAGTCACGCTGATCCGTAACAAGGCTGACCTCACGGGTGAAGCGATTGCCCTGGAAGTCAGCCAGGATGGCCACGTGACAATCAGCCTCAGCGCCAAGTCTGCCGGCGAAGGTCTGGAATTGCTGCGCGACCATCTCAAGGCCTGCATGGGCTATGAACAAACCTCGGAAAGCAGCTTCAGTGCTCGCAGGCGTCACCTTGAAGCGCTGCGTCATGCCAGTGCTTCCCTCGAGCATGGCCGTGCACAGCTGACGCTGGCAGGTGCCGGTGAGCTGCTGGCCGAAGATTTGCGCCAGGCTCAGCACGCGTTGGGAGAAATCACCGGTGCATTCAGCTCCGATGACCTGCTTGGACGGATCTTTTCCAGCTTTTGCATCGGTAAATAACCCTTCGGTTGTCCACAGGCAGGCCATTCGCGCCTGTCTGTTTCTTCCTTTCTCTTAAATTTTCTTCCAGTGCCGAGCGGATTCTTTCTGCTTGAGCGGTTTTTCCGTGCCCGGAATTTGCTCATTCAGCGAATTTCTGTGGATTAATCCCTGTGAATAACTGCCGCTAAGGGCAGTTGATAACAGGGCCTAAAAACTGAAGATAACCACCTCTGTGGATAACCACCCCTTTCATCCACAGGCTTAAAGCGGTTATCCAAGGGCCTCCTTGGCACATGACCACAGGGTTTTGAATCTCTGTACATATTGAATATAAAGGCCTGTAGAGATCTTTCCACAGAAAGGTGCCTCAGTAGAAATAAACATAAAAACAAAGATTTAATAAATTTCTCTCTTTTTAATTTCTATAACCGCGACTTCTCCACAGCTGGTTAAATTTTGTGCAAAGGGTTCTTTAGGAAGGGCGAAGTCCCTATACTTGCCGACCAGGTCCAAAAACCTGAGACCAACCTATTCCGGATTACCTAACTGAAGCAGGCACGAGGTGCGTGGTGGATTTCCCTTCCCGTTTTGAAGTGATCGTCATCGGCGGCGGTCATGCCGGTACCGAGGCAGCACTGGCGTCAGCACGTATGGGGGCAAAAACCCTGTTGCTGACGCATAACGTGGAAACCCTCGGCGCCATGAGTTGCAACCCTGCCATCGGTGGGATCGGCAAAAGCCACCTGGTCAAGGAAATCGACGCCCTCGGCGGCGCGATGGCCATGGCGACCGATAAGGGTGGTATCCAGTTTCGCGTGTTGAACAGCCGCAAAGGCCCGGCCGTGCGTGCAACCCGCGCTCAGGCAGATCGGGTGCTGTACAAGGCCGCTGTCCGCGAAATCCTGGAAAACCAGCCGAACCTGTGGATATTTCAACAGGCTGCCGACGACCTGATCGTTGAACAGGAACAAGTGCGCGGTGTTGTCACCCAAATGGGTCTGCGTTTCCTCGCCGATTCCGTGGTGTTGACCACCGGTACCTTCCTCGGCGGACTTATCCACATCGGCATGCAGAATTTTTCCGGTGGCCGTGCCGGTGATCCGCCGTCGATTGCCCTGGCTCACCGTCTGCGTGAATTGCCACTGCGTGTCGGTCGCCTGAAAACCGGTACACCGCCGCGCATCGACGGTCGCTCTGTGGATTTCTCGGTCATGACCGAGCAAGCCGGCGATACACCGATCCCGGTGATGTCGTTCATGGGTTCCAAAGAGCAGCATCCGAAACAGGTCAGCTGCTGGATTACCCACACCAACGCCCGCACCCACGAAATCATTGCCGCCAACCTCGACCGTTCGCCGATGTATTCCGATGACGGGATGATCGAAGGCATTGGCCCGCGCTACTGCCCGTCGATCGAAGACAAGATCCACCGCTTTGCCGACAAGGAAAGCCATCAGGTCTTCATCGAACCGGAAGGCCTGACCACCAACGAGCTGTACCCGAACGGGATATCCACATCCTTGCCGTTCGACGTGCAATTGCAGATCGTGCAATCGATCCGCGGCATGGAAAACGCGCACATCGTTCGTCCGGGCTACGCAATCGAGTACGACTACTTCGACCCGCGTGACCTGAAGTACAGCCTGGAAACCAAAGTCATTGGCGGTCTGTTCTTCGCCGGGCAAATCAACGGCACCACCGGTTACGAAGAAGCCGGCGCCCAGGGTTTGCTGGCCGGAGCCAACGCCGCACTGCGCGCCCAGGGCAAAGACGCCTGGTGCCCGCGTCGCGATGAGGCGTACATCGGGGTGTTGGTCGATGACCTGATTACCCTGGGTACTCAGGAACCGTATCGGATGTTTACTTCCCGTGCCGAGTACCGCCTGATCCTGCGTGAAGACAACGCCGACCTGCGCTTGACCGAAAAAGGTCGCGAACTGGGTCTGGTCGATGATGCCCGTTGGGCTGCGTTCTGCACCAAGCGCGAAAGCATCACGCTCGAAGAGCAACGCCTGAAAAGTACCTGGGTTCGCCCGGGCACCGTGCAGGGCGATGCGATTTCCGAGAAGTTCGGTACGCCGCTGACCCATGAATACAACTTGCTCAACCTGCTGAGCCGTCCGGAAATCGACTACGCTGGTCTGATCGCCGTGACCGGTGGCGGCGCAGAAGATCCACAGGTCGCCGAGCAGGTCGAAATCAAGACCAAATATGCCGGCTACATCGATCGCCAGCAGGATGAAATCGCACGTCTGCGGGCCAGCGAAGACACCAAACTGCCTGTGGATATCGATTACACCAACATTTCCGGTCTCTCCAAAGAGATCCAGAGCAAGCTCGGCGCGACCCGTCCAGAGACATTGGGCCAGGCGTCACGTATCCCGGGCGTTACGCCGGCAGCGATTTCGCTGTTGATGATTCATTTGAAAAAACGCGGCGCGGGCCGTCAGTTGGAGCAAAGCGCTTGAGTTCGTTGGTCACCTCGCAACACGCAGAAGAGTTATCCACAGGTGCTCGCCAGCTCGGTGTCACGCTGACAGAAACCCAGCACGCGCAGCTGCTGGGTTATCTGGCCCTGTTGATAAAATGGAACAAGGCTTACAACCTGACCGCCGTGCGCGATCCGGACGAAATGGTCTCCCGTCATTTGCTCGATAGTTTGAGCGTGATGTCATTCGTCGAAAACGGCCGCTGGCTGGACGTTGGCAGTGGCGGCGGCATGCCGGGCATTCCGTTGGCCATTCTGTTTCCAGAGTCGCAAGTGACTTGCCTGGACAGCAACGGCAAGAAAACCCGCTTCCTGACCCAAGTCAAACTCGAACTCAAACTGGATAACCTGCATGTTATCCACAGTCGCGTCGAAGCCTTCCAGCCTGCACAGCCGTTCAACGGGATCATTTCCCGGGCCTTCAGCAGCATGGAGAACTTCAGCAACTGGACGCGCCACCTCGGCGACTCCGAAACACGTTGGCTGGCAATGAAGGGCGTTCATCCGGCCGATGAGCTGGTAGCATTGCCGGCAGACTTCCACCTCGATAGCGAACACGCCCTGGCCGTACCTGGTTGCCAAGGCCAACGCCATCTGCTGATACTGCGCCGCACGGCATGATTGGGAACACAAGCAAGAATGGCTAAGGTATTCGCGATAGCGAACCAAAAAGGTGGTGTGGGTAAAACCACCACCTGCATCAACCTCGCAGCTTCCCTGGTCGCTACCAAGCGTCGGGTGCTGTTGATCGATCTCGATCCACAGGGCAACGCCACCATGGGTAGCGGTGTGGATAAACACGGCCTGGAAAACTCGGTCTACGACCTGCTCATCGGTGAATGCGATCTGGCCCAGGCCATGCACTATTCCGAGCACGGTGGATACCAACTGTTGCCGGCGAACCGTGACCTGACAGCGGCTGAAGTGGTCCTGCTGGAAATGCAGATGAAGGAAAGCCGCCTGCGCAGTGCGTTGGCGCCGATCCGTGAAAACTACGATTACATTTTGATCGACTGCCCGCCGTCGCTGTCGATGCTGACGCTCAACGCCCTGGTGGCTGCCGACGGGGTCATTATCCCCATGCAGTGCGAGTACTTTGCACTCGAAGGCTTGAGCGACCTTGTGGATAACATCAAGCGCATCGCCGAACTGCTGAACCCCAACCTCAAGGTCGAAGGTCTGTTGCGGACCATGTACGACCCGCGCCTGAGCCTGATGAATGACGTTTCGGCGCAGCTCAAGGAACACTTCGGCGAACAGCTGTACGACACCGTAATTCCACGCAACATTCGCCTGGCCGAAGCGCCAAGCTACGGCATGCCGGCGTTGGCCTACGACAAGACATCGCGGGGCGCCATTGCCTATCTGGCATTGGCGGGCGAGATGGTTCGCCGTCAACGCAAAAACTCACGCACCGCCGCTGCTCAGGCAACTTAAGGAATCCCCATGGCCGTCAAGAAACGAGGTCTCGGACGTGGACTGGATGCACTGCTGAGTGGTCCGACTGTCAGCTCGCTGGAAGAACAAGCGGTGCAAGCCGATCAGCGTGAGCTACAGCACCTGCCCCTGGACCTGATCCAGCGCGGCAAGTACCAGCCGCGTCGGGACATGGATCCCCAGGCGCTGGAAGAGTTGGCGCAGTCAATCAAGGCCCAGGGCGTGATGCAGCCGATCGTGGTGCGTCCGATTGGCAGTGGTCGCTTCGAAATCATCGCCGGCGAACGCCGCTGGCGCGCCAGCCAACAGGCTGGCCAGGAAACCATCCCGGCGATGGTGCGCGATGTCCCGGATGAAACCGCGATCGCCATGGCGCTGATCGAAAACATCCAGCGTGAAGACCTCAATCCCATCGAAGAAGCCGTGGCCTTGCAGCGTTTGCAGCAGGAATTCCAGCTGACTCAGCAACAAGTTGCCGAAGCGGTGGGGAAATCCCGGGTAACCGTGGCGAACCTGCTACGCTTGATCGCGTTGCCGGAAGTAATCAAGACCATGCTGTCCCACGGCGACCTGGAAATGGGTCATGCCCGGGCTTTGCTCGGTTTGCCGGAGAATCAACAAGTTGAAGGGGCGCGACACGTTGTCGCACGGGGGCTGACTGTGCGCCAGACTGAAGCACTGGTTCGCCAGTGGTTGAGTGGCAAACAGGAACCTGCTGAACCGGTAAAGCCGGACCCGGATATTGCAAGGCTCGAACAGCGTCTGGCCGAGCGCCTAGGCTCTGCGGTGCAGATTCGACACGGTAAAAAGGGGAAGGGGCAGTTGGTGATTGGTTACAACTCCCTCGATGAGCTTCAAGGTGTGCTCGCACACATCCGCTGAAACATTTCCTCATGTAGCGAGCAGTCGGAAATCACTACCTGACAGTTGAATAGGGGCAGAACCGCCCCTATACTCTGCGCGCATTTTGTCGGCACAAATTATGCCAAGTTATTGAATTCTGGCAGCCGATCATTGGGGAGCAAAAACGATGGAGAGCCGCACGCCAAACCGCTTGCCGTTCCATCGCCTGGCAGTTTTTCCGGTCTTGTTGGCTCAATTTGTCGTTTTGGTACTGGCCGCTTTGGCGCTCTGGTACTGGCATGGAGTCGTTGCCGGATACTCGGGACTTTGCGGAGGCCTGATAGCCTTGCTGCCCAATGTTTATTTCGCTCATAGGGCATTTCGGTTTTCCGGCGCCCGAGCAGCCCAAGCCATCGTCCGGTCTTTTTATGCCGGTGAGGCGGGCAAACTGATTTTGACGGCAGTGCTCTTTGCATTGACGTTTGCAGGTGTGAAGCCATTGGCGCCGCTAGCTGTATTCGGCGTCTTCGTGTTGACCCAACTGGTCAGCTGGTTCGCGCCCCTGCTGATGAGAACAAGACTTTCGAGACCTTAGGGCGTTTGAGGCAACCATGGCAGAAACAACCGCTTCGGGCTATATCCAGCACCACTTGCAGAACCTGACCTTCGGTCAGCATCCTACCGGCGGCTGGGGCTTTGCCCACACCGCAGCAGAAGCCAAAGAAATGGGCTTCTGGGCTTTCCACGTCGATACTCTCGGCTGGTCGGTCGCGTTGGGTCTGATCTTCGTTCTTCTTTTCCGCATGGCGGCAAAAAAGGCGACGTCGGGGCAACCGGGTGCTTTGCAGAACTTCGTTGAAGTATTGGTCGAATTCGTCGATGGCAGCGTGAAAGACAGCTTCCATGGCCGTAGCCCGGTGATTGCACCGTTGGCACTGACCATCTTCGTCTGGGTCTTCCTGATGAACGCCGTCGACTTGATTCCTGTCGACTGGATTCCTCAGCTGGCCATCCTGATCACTGGCGATTCGCACATTCCGTTCCGTGCCGTATCGACCACTGACCCGAACGCTACCCTGGGCATGGCCCTGTCGGTGTTCGCGTTGATCATTTTCTACAGCATCAAGGTCAAGGGCATCGGCGGCTTCATCGGCGAACTGACCCTGCACCCGTTCGGCAGCAAGAACATCTTCGTTCAAGCCCTGCTGATTCCGGTGAACTTCCTGCTGGAGTTCGTGACACTGATCGCCAAGCCAATTTCGCTGGCACTGCGTCTGTTCGGCAACATGTACGCCGGCGAACTGGTCTTCATTCTGATTGCTGTGATGTTCGGCAGTGGTCTGCTCTGGCTTAGCGGCCTGGGCGTAGTTCTGCAGTGGGCGTGGGCTGTGTTCCACATCCTGATCATCACCCTGCAGGCGTTTATCTTCATGATGCTGACCATCGTCTACCTGTCGATGGCGCACGAAGAGAACCATTAAGACCAGTCTCGACTGGTCTGATGTCCCACTCGGTCAAACGGGTGGGTGCCCGAACAGGGCTATGAAACGATTTGTTTTACCGCTTTAAAATCTAAAAAACCTAAACCATACGACGTAAAAGTCGGGAGGAAAGATGGAAACTGTAGTTGGTCTAACCGCTATCGCTGTTGCACTGTTGATCGGCCTGGGCGCACTGGGTACCGCAATTGGTTTCGGCCTGTTGGGTGGCAAGTTCCTGGAAGGCGCAGCGCGTCAGCCAGAGATGGTTCCAATGCTGCAAGTTAAAATGTTCATCGTTGCCGGTCTGCTCGACGCCGTAACCATGATCGGTGTTGGTATCGCTCTGTTCTTCACTTTCGCGAACCCATTCGTTGGTCAACTCGCTGGCTAATTACTCGAACCTTCGAGTAATTGGTGTGATGTGCAACGAACGAGCGAGGTGTTGGCGTGAACATTAATGCAACCCTGATTGGCCAGTCCGTTGCGTTCTTCATTTTTGTACTGTTTTGCATGAAGTTCGTGTGGCCTCCGGTCATCGCGGCTTTGCACGAACGTCAGAAGAAGATCGCGGATGGACTGGATGCTGCCAGCCGAGCAGCTCGCGACCTGGAGTTGGCCCAAGAGAAAGCGGGTCATCAACTGCGCGAAGCAAAAGCTCAGGCAGCTGAAATCATTGAGCAAGCCAAGAAACGCGGTAACCAGATCGTTGAAGAGGCTGTTGAAAAAGCCCGTATCGACGCTGACCGTGTGAAGGTTCAGGCTCAGGCCGAGATCGAGCAGGAACTGAACAGTGTCAAAGACGCGCTGCGTGCCCAATTGGGTGCACTGGCCGTTGGCGGCGCCGAGAAGATCCTGGGTGCCACAATCGATCAAAACGCGCACGCGGAGCTGGTAAACAAACTGGCTGCTGAAATTTAAGCGAGGGCGATCATGGCAGAATTGACCACGTTGGCCCGACCTTACGCTAAGGCAGCCTTCGAGCACGCCCAGGCCCACCAGCAACTGGCCTCTTGGTCAGCCATGCTCGGCCTGGCTGCAGCAGTGTCGCAAGACGACACCATGCAGCGCGTGCTCAAGGCCCCGCGACTGACGAGCGCAGACAAGGCCACCACGTTTATTGACGTGTGTGGCGACAAGTTTGATGCCAAGGCACAGAACTTCATTCACGTCGTTGCCGAAAACGACCGTCTCCCGCTATTGCCGGAGATCGCCGCTCTGTTTGACCTGTACAAGGCCGAACAAGAGAAGTCGGTAGACGTTGAAGTGACCAGTGCTTTTGCATTGAACCAAGAACAGCAAGACAAACTCGCCAAGGTTCTCAGTGCACGACTCAACCGGGAAGTGCGCCTGCAAGTCGAGGAAGACAAATCCCTTATTGGGGGCATTGTCATCCGCGCCGGCGACCTGGTAATCGATGGCTCGGTTCGCGGCAAACTCGCGAACCTTGCCGAAGCATTGAAATCTTGAGTTTGAAGGGGCAGCAGAGCAATGCAGCAACTCAATCCTTCCGAAATAAGTGAAATTATCAAGGGCCGCACCGACAAGCTCGATGTGACCTCCCAAGCCCGTAACGAAGGCACTGTCGTCAGCGTATCTGACGGTATCGTGCGGATTCACGGTCTGGCCGACGTAATGTACGGCGAGATGATCGAGTTTCCGGGCGGCGTCTTCGGTATGGCCCTCAACCTTGAGCAAGACTCTGTAGGCGCCGTTGTATTGGGCTCCTACCAGTCTCTGGCTGAAGGCATGAGCGCCAAGTGCACCGGCCGCATCCTCGAAGTTCCGGTGGGTAAGGAACTGCTGGGTCGCGTAGTCGACGCACTGGGTAACCCGGTTGATGGCAAAGGTCCACTGAACAACACCGAGACCGATGCGGTCGAGAAAGTTGCTCCAGGCGTGATCTGGCGTAAGTCGGTAGACCAGCCTGTACAGACTGGCTACAAGGCTGTCGATGCCATGATCCCTGTCGGCCGT
>NZ_JBIVBY010000021.1:67107-139888 GCF_044746405.1 Pseudomonas sp. NPDC086251 | reverse complement strand
ATGGTAGTGTGGGGTTTCCCCATGTGAGAGTAGGTCATCGTCAAGATTAAATTCCGAAACCCCTATCTGCGAATGCAGGTAGGGGTTTTGTTTTGTCCGCGGAAAAACATGGCCGACGGATTCGCCACAATAACGCGTCATCTCTATGGAGGTTATTGCTGCAACCCGTGCATTAATGATCTGCAACCAACCCATCTTGTTCGTCAGAGGATCAGTTCTCACACTAGCTGTACTTAGGTGAAGGCAACTTTTGACTGAAGGGGAAATGACCATGGTCTCTGCGATTCGATTCAACCAGTTTGGCAATCCTGAAGTGCTGAACTTGGAGACACTGAGCGAACAATCGCCAGGGCAAGGCGAAGTCTGGCTTGAGCAAGAAGCTATTGGGCTCAACTACCTGGACGTGACTCAACGTAAGGGCGCGGTGCCCATTGCGTTGCCATCGGGGCTTGGGCTGGAAGGCGCTGGGCGCGTCGCCGTTGTAGGGGCCGGAGTCAGCAACGTGAAAGTTGGGGATCGCATCGCTTATGCCACCGGCCCTATTGGTTCGTATGCTTCGGCCCGGCTCTATCCGGCTGAGCGGCTGGTCAAAATTCCAGACGCATTGTCGTTTGCTGATGCCGCCGCCGTCATGTTCAAGGGCATCACTGCGCAGTACCTTTTGAAGTCCACCTATCCTGTGGGGCAGGGCACAACCATTCTTCTCTACGGTGTAGCGGGAGGTCTGGGGGAAATTATGGTGCCGTGGGCCAAGCACTTGGGGGCAACTGTAATCGGCGTCGTTTCAAAGCCGGCCAGTGTCGAAAAAGCTCAAGCGTTGGGGTGCGATGAAGTCCTGGTGTTTGACGCTGACAGCCTGGCATCGCAGGTCGCTCGTTTCACCGAAGGTAGAAAGGTCGACGTTGTCTATGACCCCATAGGGCGCGCTTCCTTCCAGGCGTCTCTGGATAGTCTGCGACCGCGCGGCCTGATGGTATCGTTCGGAGCATCCTCAGGGGCGCCTTCAGCCGTAGAGCTGTCCATGCTCAACGCCAAAGGCTCGTTGTTCCTGACACGTCCTTCGTTGGCAGCTCATACGGCGAGTGCCTCGGAGTACCAGGAACGCGCACAGGATGTCTTGGCGGCCATAGGTGCGGGTATTTTCAAACCCCGGATCTGGGCAAGCTACTCGCTGGCTGACGCAGCACTGGCGCATGCCGACCTGGAGTCGGGGCGTTCATCGGGAGCGATCATTCTAAAACCATGAATCTTGATGTTCTGAATAATCAGTACAGTGACGAGATCGCTGCGTTTCTGGCCGTTGCCGCCCAGGGCTCGTTTGTCGGGGCTGGTCGGCTATTGCAGCGACACCCGACTGTCGTCTCCAAACGACTCGCCGCAATGGAAAAGCGCCTTGGGGTTCGGCTCGTGGAGCGTTCAACCCGACAGGTGCGAATCACTGAAGTCGGTGCCAAGCTGGAGCAGCGCCTTCGCTCAGCCATCGAGCTGATGAATGAAGCGCAGCAGCAAGCGGCGAAGGGCGCCAGCGAAGTCCGAGGCACTTTGCGCCTCGCTTTACCGGCCGCGATGGGACGGCGTTGGCTGGGCCCGATGCTGCCGGATTTTCTCGAGCTTTATCCTCATGTCTCGATCCTCGCAGACTATAACGAGCGTCTAGTCGACATCATTGATGAGGGTTTTGACGCAGCCATACGGATCGGCGAGTTGGAAGACAACCGTTTGATCGCGAAAAAGCTGAGCGACCATCGCCGGATTCTATGCGCTTCGCCCGCTTACCTCCGAAAGCACGGAATGCCCGAAACACCACAGGATCTGATCCAGCACAATTGCCTTCGCTTCAGCGGCCTTGCGTCTTTTCCGCAGTGGCGACTCCATCGCGGCAACGAACTTCAGACGATTACACCTGAAGGAAACCTGACCGCTAATGACAGCGAATCATTATTGGCCGCTGCGCGTGCTGATGCGGGAATTCTAGGGGCGGGTGGCCAAAATGATCAATGCCGGCGTCACCACATACTGCAATAGGGTCCGATCACAGCTGCACGCTGCGTTTCAGGTTGGTCTTGAGCAAGAGTTCAACCCCCGCAACTACCAGAAGAAGGCGTTGAGTTCGGTTTGAACAGCAACCCGGTGGCCAGCGTGCCTGTTCAGGCCGACTGGGAACGTCCTGGTGATCGGGCGCTATCCACAGACGAATTGGCCAGGCTCTGGCAAATGCTGCCGGAACACCTGACGCTGGTTACATCTGAGTTGCTTAAGTTTCTGATTGCCTCAGGGGGGCAGCGTCCGGAGCAGTTGCTAGCGAGTGAGCGTCGGCACTACTTCAAGGACCACTTGGTCATTCGAAACAAGAAGGGAAGGGAGGGTGAGCGGTCGCTGCATGCCGTGCCATACAACACACTGATGCGGCGAAGTTTAAAGGTAATGAACGAGATCTGCGAAACCAGCATCTACCCGTTCGAAGGCAAAGTGGAAGGGAAAGCCCTACATACGCAATCGCTATCCCGGGCGGTCACCAAGCTCTATGGTCGACACACTGCCAAGTTCAATGGTCCGTTCACATTGCGCGATATACGACGGACCTGCAAAACCCTGATGGGCGTCGCTGGCTTGAGTAAGGAGGTGCGCGATCGTATTCAGGGCCATGCATTCAGCGATGTCTCGTCGAAGCATTATGACCGTCACGATTACTTCAAGGAAAAGCAGCAGGGGCTACTGCGTTGGTCGGTGTGGCTGCAGAAGAACGTGGTCAATGCCAAGCTGAAATGAGTGAAGCCGCTTACGCGGCTTCGATGGGGTCAGAAGATGTCCATTTCTGTGGGTCTTGCTGCCAGGTTGCGATCGAGGATTCGCGCCAACCGACTCGCCCCGGTGAGATTGCCACCGCTCTTGGGAATTTCCCCTGCTTGATAACGCGCCAGAGGGTTGTTCTGGAAAGGGAAGTGACCTCGAGCACATCCCTTTCCCGCATGAAACGATCCAACTTACTCACACCTTAATCCTCCTGTCGCGTCTGAAACCGCGTGGCTTGACCTTGCACACCATCAAATTAATCCTGGCGAGCCAAGTGAATTACTAGGCCTTCTAAACCCAGATGGTCTTCAGTGCAGGACCGCCATTCCAAAACCTTCAAAATCTGCGATCGGCTGCAGTCATCCACCAGGATCTCGCGCTGACCACCTGCAGCTCGAACTTCCAAAATCTGCAGTAACCCGTCTTCGCCGTACGCTCCGGCTTTAATAATCGGAGTGTTTTGCCCCGTCGCGATCAGGCGGTCTTGGATCTCCTGCAGCTTGCTGGTCTTGCCGTCGCCGGCGTTGCCTATGAACACTTGAACTTGCATTTACGCTTCCTCCCGAGGGCTAGCGGGCTAATCAGGCAGCCTGGAAAATCCAGCACCGCACGGTTTTCGGTTTATCAGCGGCGTCGGTATCCCATGCCGAGCAAACGTTCCTGTTGGTCTCAACGAACTTGGGGCATTTGCTGGTTTTCAGGTGGCGCTTGAGCTCAGTCAGGTCCGGGACTTTCTGGCGTTTCTCTGCTGCTTCCTTGGCGAAGTCGTTGAGGTTCACCGCGATCAGGCCGTCATTGCGGGAGTGGTTGAGCCCACCTGCAGTGCTGTTCAAGTACTCGTACAGCTCCCAGAACTCGACGACGATCGGGTGATCGGCGTTGATCGCCAGCTGGCGCTCCTTGGCCATGCTCTGGATCTCGGCGTGAGCCGCGTCCACTTGGTGCTTTTTCAGTGGGATAACGTGAACCAGGGCGTCGACTAGGGCGTGCAGCTGGGCGTGATTCTTCGCGATACGGACGGTGCGAATCTCGGGTAGGGCTAGCAGCTGCTGTTCGTATTTGGGACCTTTTTCGCGGACGGTCTCCATCACCTTGCTTTCCATCATGGTGGACTTGACCAGGAAGCCGCTGACGCGGTCGACCGGCATACGCTCGAGCTTTTCCACCAACAATTTAGTTGCCGGCGTCTGCCCGTCCTTCGTCATTGCGATGTGCACCAGGCGTTGCAGAATGGGTTCTGACGCGTTGACCGCGTGGTTCTGGCCGATGACCACCGCACCACGGAAAGGAGGCTCGCGGGTGTCGTTGCCATTGTTCTTCACCCCGGTGGAGCGGACGCTTCGGCCGTTGTATGCGGTTTTCAGTTCGTCCCAGTCGTACTGTTTGGTTTGGCTGCCATCGGTCTTTTCTCGTTCCGATTCGATCAGCACCACCGGCAGATTGCCGACTTGGGCAAAGTTACGTGCTCGAGCAACTGGCGTGCCCTTGGTTGGGTCGAACCCCTCGTAGTCGATGCGACCGCAGAGCTTCCACAGGAACTCGATCAGCGTGGACTTACCGGCACCTGGCTCACCAATGATCTCCATGAAGGGGTAGCTTTTCTGGTGCTGCCGGATCTGCTCGGCGAACAACGAGCCGAACCAAAATGCGAGCGCGACCAGCCCTTTGGCACCGAAACATTGCCAAATGATGTCCAGCCACTCGGCGTCGAACTTCTCCAGGTCTGTGTTCAGGTTGAGGATCACCGATTGGCTGAGGGTTTTGATACTCAGCCGGTCCATGTCGAAAAAATCCTCTTCGTTCAGTTTGAACACTTTGCCATCGCGCACCGCGACGTCGCCGTAGACATACGCGCTGTGCTCACGGGTGTAGCCGGTGAAGTCGATGGTCTGAACGGTTTTGAGAGCATCGGTTTGCTCTTCAATGAAAGCGTCCAGCTGCTGGGTTGTACCAGTGAACATCCCGCCCGGGGCAATGCCGAGAAGGCGCTTCTTGAACTCTGCAGATGAAGCGATCTGCGAGCTGGTGAAGGTGTTTTTGATCGGTGCAGCATCGTGGGCGAACGTAATGCGGAAGTAGTACCAGGACTCGTCGGTAAGTTTGTTTTCCTGATAGTACAGAGCCTTCGGATTACAGGTTGCAATACGCTGCAGCGCGCCGCACTGCTGCATTGCCTTGGCCCGCATTTGCTTGTTGTTCAGCAGCTGATCGTCATGGTGATCGCTGTCCTCGAGCTCCTGAATTGCCTTGTTGTACTTCTCCAGGTCGAGCTTGAACCAGTACAGGCGGTTTCCGAACTCCAAGTGGAATTCGCTGCGGCGTTTCCAATCGAACATCACCAAGGCCTTCTCGGTGGCATTCTCAGCGATCAGCAGGGCACCGTGATGCCGAGCGGTGGTGATGTCTTTGTCGACCTGAGCGTCACGCTTCTCGCCTTCGTCCAGGAATTGCCAACGCTGGTGTAGATCGTTCCAGTCGACCTTTCTGTTATCCCGTTGTGGGATTTGGGCAGCTTCGCAGGTGAAGCCCAGTTCGCGGGCCATACGGACCCAACGCTTGGTGTAAGCGTGTGCACCTGGCTCGTTATCCAGCGCCCAAACCAGTTTCGGCAGGTTGCCTGGACGAGCCGCCACCAAGGCTTGCAGAGAGTCGGCGGGGAACGCGTTTGAGGACATTGCCGACACGGCGGCAATGTTGTGATGTACCAGGGCAAGCGCGTCGAATATGCCTTCGACGATCCAGATTTCTTTCGCCTCGAGCACGTCGACGCACGGCGGGCACCACCAAAAGCCTTTGTAGGACTCTCCTGGTTTGAAGCGGGCTTTCATCTTGCCAAAGCGCGACGGCTTGTCGATCAGGCGTTCCCAATAGCCGCCTTTCTCCAGGGCGAAACGGACCGTCGCACTGCCAGCGTCGTGCTGAGTGGAGTAGTACGTTTCCTGCGTGAACCAACCGCCGATCAATGAAATATTGAAGCCACGGGAAAATTCAAGGTATGCACGCGCAGTTGCCGTTGGGGCGCTCTCAGTGGCGGGAACGCGCTTGCTCCAGTCTTCAAAGAGGTCGTCGTAAATCTCTTTCACATGCACCGTGTGGCCGCACTTTTCCTGACGGCCACAGATGAGCTGCCAGGGGCTATCGAAGCGGGTGTACAGCTCTTTTTTGTTGCACTTGGGACAAGTCCCACCCCGCATGTAGTTGGTGGGGGCACGGTGTTTAAGACCGAATTCGAACTCGATGCGCTGCAGGACGTCGTGACGCAGATCGTCTCTCATGGTTATTTCACTGCTTTAAGGCTGAGGCCAAGGCTTTGGGTGAGGGCGCCGATCAGATGTTTCTGAGCAGCCATCACGGGGCTATTGGCAAGGATCGATCCGTGGCGAAGACCATCGGGAATCAGGCGGTATTGGTCTGCGTACCAGAGGTCATTGAGGCTGAGGCGGTATTGCTCGCGCAGGTTGGCTAACAGCGCTTGAGCTTGATCCGGTGGCAGCTTTGCGTTGATGTTCAGGGCGTTTTCCATCGTCAAACCTCAATTTCGGACGCAGCTCACCCAAACCCACGGGGGTGGGACAGGCGGGTTTATTGGTTAAGGGTTACGGTGCGGCTACGCGGAAACGACCGTTGTCCGGTGCGTTAAGAATGCGTTCGTAAATAAGGCTGACCGGGATGGCCCAAGCATTTCCCGTGGCCGGGTCGATGATGACGGTATGCGTCGACGTGCTGCTGACGATGTCCAGGCGCTGCCGATCACGGAACGCCGATATATCGCTACACGCCAGATGTACCAGCCTTTCTGCGGTCTGAGTCAACACGTCGTAGTCGCTGACCAGGTGCTGCACGGCGCGGGCGAACAACTGCTGATCGTCACCCAGGTGTTCGCATTGGTGGCGCTCCAGGAATACAAGCGCGGCGGCTTTGAGCATGTCCTGATATTCCTGTACTGCAGGCAGGTTGTTCATTTGGATTTCCCCGGCTTTGATGCGTGCAGTTGGATGACTGCAAGAACCTCAGCGTGTCTGGCTGCCAGGTGCAGAGAGTCGGCATGTAGGATTGCTTCGGCTTCCGTCTCACTGATGATTCCGTCGTTCAACGCCTCAGCAATGAGGTGGTCGACCGTGCCCTTTTTGGCTGCGGCCTGGACACATCGGGCGTACATCTCGACATTGTCTAGCGAGTCTGGCTCGACAACAGGAACAAACATTCCGCCGTACATGGCCGCTATGTATTCGGGCAAGTGAGTCGTGCCGGCCTCGAGCTCGAGTTGATAGATCTGAGCGTCTGTCAGCGGGCGACTACTGTTGTTCTCGTAGGCATGGTTATCGAACTTTTTGAGTGCCAATCCGATGCGTGCCGCCGCGCATTCGCGACCACCTGGATAAGCGCAAATAATCGCACTGACGACCTGTCGCCGAGTCTTTAGAACGGAGTTCTTCATCTTCTGCTGTTCCCTGTGGCGCAGTGACATTACTGTTCAATCACGCCGTCTTTGATTCCAAGCAGCACGGCGGCGCGATGTGCCTCCCCACGGCGACCTTTTTTACGACCGTTTAGAAGGTCGCTGACCAAATTCTTATTCAATGAGTGTGTGCGGCAGAACTCCGCAATGCTCATACCTTTGTGATCCAAGGCCTCACGGGCTTGCTCGGGTGTAAGGGGGGCGGGCATAGTGTTGGCTCGTGTGCGTTTGTGTGGATTCGTGTTCTTACGGCGCCGATTATGACCAGTTTATTTGTCCTGTAAAGGGGCTTGAGTTTGAAAAAGTTGTCATCGAGTGAAGTCTCGGAATTGAGTGCGGGCGAATGTTTGCGCGAAGAAAGGGGCCGATTGGGCCTGAAACAAGAGGAAATGGCACAAATTGGTGGCGTAACTCGAAACACGCAGGGGAGCTATGAACGTGACGAGCGACGACCGGATACCGGCTATTTGAAAGCCTTGCACGCCGTTGGCCTTGACGTTCTTTATGTTGTAACGGGGGTACGAACACCCGCCCATATTGGTGAGTTGACCGAAGACGAAGAGGTGATGGTGACGCGTTACCGCACGCTTCCGCACGATGACAAAAAATCTGTGCGTCGCTTCCTGCAGGCGATTGCTGACGACGTAGCGAAGAACTCGAATTAATAGGTAACAAAGCAAGTAATACATTCGTACCCCCCCCGTAACGAAGCCGTCTAGCGCCCCGATAACGTCGATTCAGCAATGCACTTTATGGAGTAGTCAGCATGTTGGATCGCAGTAATTTCGAACGCGTATGCATCGGCGCCACTGAGCTGGAATGGCTCGTTCTGTCGAATCTTGAGCGCCGCTTAATCGCTTCTTACCGCCAGTTGACTGAACAGGACCGGAAGCAGCTTCGGCGACTCATTGATGCGCTGGCGACTGTTCCCGAGGAGTCGGTCAGTAGCTGATACGGAACCTCTGAGCAGTCATCGGGTGTAAACGATCGCCGACTCTTGTCGGCGGTTTTCGCCTCACGCTACGGCCTGCGAACCAAGCTGCTCAAACAGCTCACGCTGTTTTGCTCTGGGCATATCCCGCAATCGGTCGAACAACATCCTTTCGAATGACTGAGCCGATGGGCTCAAGGTGTGCGAAAACGTCAGATTCGCCACCCACGTGTGCCCGCACTTTGCGTCTAGGCATTGGCAGTAGAGCTTCGCGAAATCTAAAGAAAGCTCCTCTCTCGAAGCGATCCGTCCCTTGTGTCCGCATTTGCATATAACTCGCATTGTGTGTCCCTCCCCAGGGCAGCTAATCGCCACTATATTGCCACAATATGTAGTGGCAATCTCTTAGCTAGGCGCTGGATGTAGTGGAATCAACTGCCTCATCTTGTTTATTCCAGGTGAATCGCCTGTCTTCGCGCAGAGTGTCATTAAGCTGATTGAACAGCTGACAGATCGGCCGGATCTCGTTGCTGGTGTAGACGCGATCGATCTTTTCAATGTCGCCAAAGCCGGCGCTGTTTTCCGGGATGATGCCCGCCAATGCCGGGTTCATTCGCCACGCGGCGATCACGTCGTTGCGGGTGATATTCTTGACCTTCTCCAGTTCGTCCTTCGCCTGAAAATCCCCCACGGGGATAATCTGGATTGCCTTCTCGGCACCGCCCGGGATGTTCACGAACATCGAGCGGAAGTTGCCCACGCCCTTGCTCGCGCTGATCTGATCACGCAGGGACTCTTCGTCTTCCTCGGTCAGGTTTGGGTCGTTGGTGTAGAAGATGTAGCCAGCGTGCGCGCCGTTGCTGTAGTAACGGCGGCGGAAAAGGGTCGCGGCCTCATTGAGCAGCAGCGCCTGCATGCCGCCCAGATAGTCGGGCACGCCGTAAATGTTCTGCTCCACGTCGTAGTTCATAACGTGCTCGACTTCATCCTCTTCGAATTCCACTTCCTTGCCGTCCGGCAACAGCATCACAAACCCGCCACCAACCTTGACCCGCATGTTGATCGTGGGCAGATGGTCCATCTGCAGCACTTGGCCGAAGGCGTTGCGGTTGCGTAAAAAGTACGCCTCGCCGAACACCATGAAATCCAACCCGGCGCGGCTCATGGTCTGGACCGAACAGCCCTCCGAAGCGATGAACTCACGCAGCAACAGGTTGCGCTTGAACCCGGGAATGGCGCCGTGGTGAGCGTTGGCGCGTAGCAGTTTGGCCAGGCCTTGGCGTGACACCGGCGGCGTGTAGGTCTTGCCGTCGTGAGTGGCGAATACGCCCAGGTAATGCCCGATGTTCTCGGTCAGGACCTGTTCCGGTGCACCGAATGAAAATGCCCGCATCGGACCTGGTGCTGGTTTTTGCGGCTGGTTTTTTGCTAGTTTGCCCATGGGTGCTTGGTCCGCTGAGTGTGTAGCGGCTGCGCCGCTGTTTGTTGGTGTTGAGGGGTTCGTGGGCCAGGGCGTGCATGATTGCCCAGGCGATATCGGCATGACCGGAGGCGTCGGTGCGCGATGCGCTGTAAGTGACTTGGCCACCGCCGGTGGTGCCACGCTTGATCGTCAGGAACGCCTGAGCAATGTCGTTCCAGCCGGCGTCCCACTCGATCCGGCTGCCCTGAATCGTGTCCTGGGCCTTGAGCACCAGAGTGTTTTTGGTTTCGAGGCTGTAGTGGATCGAGGTCGCACGCGGGTAGAAATCGCGCACCAGGTCGAACACGCCGTAACCGATACCGGTGGTATCGATGCCGATGTGCTGGACGTTGAAGCGCTCGGTGAGTTTCTTGACCTGTTCGGCCTGGTATTTGAACGACTGTCCACGCCAGCTGTGTTTCTCCAGGATCCGGAACTTGCCGCCGTCTTCCAGCGGCGGGGCGATGACCACGCAGCTGGCGTCGTCGCGGGTGCGGCTCGGGTCGTAACCAATCCACACCGGGCTGTTGCCGAATGGACGCGGGTCGTCCGGGTCGTAGTCGGTCCACAACGACAGGTCGGAGTAACAGCGTTCGAGGTCGACCAGGGAGAAGGCGCTTTGCGTGCTGTCGATGAATTTGCACATGAACAGCTGCTGAAATTTGTCCTCGTCGTACTCCAGCTGCAGCTGCTCGAGGTCGAACAAGTCGCATCCGCCGGCAATGGCGTCGAGGATGGTGATGACCTTGCGCCATTGACCGTCCGGACACAGCGTGCCAGCCGCAGCTTGGGCCTCGCTGGGCCACGGATCCTTGGCGTTTTTGCGTTTGCTGTTGCGGAATTTCTCGCCAGTCCAGAACGGGTACGCCTGGTGCGACACCGCGCTCGGCGTGGAAAAGTAGGTCTTCCGCCACTTCTTGTGGGTGGCCATGGCACTGGCGACGGTGTTCAGCTTCTCGAAGTCGCGAATCCAGAAATATTCGTCAACGTAGACGTGGCCATGGTGACCCTGGGCGGTGCTGCTGTTGGTGCTGAGAAAGCGCAGCTCGGCCCAGGGTTTGCCGTCCTTGCTCAGCACGATCGGGTTGCCGGTCAGCTCCAGTCCGAACCACTCTTGAGCAAACGACACGATGTAGCTGCGGAAAATCTCCGATTGGGCGCGGCTGGCCGACAGGAAAATCTGGTTGTCACCGGTGAGTACGGCATCCATGAAGGCTTCGCCGGCGAAGTAGTACGTCAGGCCTACCTGGCGGCTTTTCAGGATGTTGCGGATCCGCGCCGTCAGCGGGTTCTGTTTGGCGGCAAACAGTTCCTTCTGGTAGCCGTACATTTTGCTGATGAACTTGTCGAGAAAGTCGACTTCCGTCAGCTCGCCGACTTCGTTTTTGGCTTTCTTCTCGCGCTTCTTCCCACCTTTGTCTCCGCGATCGCCTCGGTCCCGACGTTCACTGCGTTGACTGTCACGGCCCTGGGCATCGTCCGCCGGCGGCTCCCCGATCGGCGCCGGTGCAGGTTTCACCGATTGCTTCAGCAGCCGTTCGCGAACGGTGGTCAATCGGTCGAGCTCGTCCAGGTCGGCCTTGGTCAGCGATGTAGATTTGTCCAGGAGGAGGGTGATTCGCCGGCCGACGGCTGTCAGTGGTTCTTCATCCGACAGCATGTCGTCCCATTCACCTTGGCGGATCCAGTAGTAAACGATCCTGATGTTGGGCAGGGACAGTTGCGCCTGAATTTCACGCGGCTTACAGCGGCGTAAATAGAGGCGCTTGGCAGCTTCTTTAAGTTCGGGGGCGTATGGCATGGCCGCAGTCTATGCGGCGAAAACGCTGGAAACGCGGGGTTAAAATCCGCGTTCCGCCTATATCCACGATATAGGACCAAAGCAAAAGTTAACCGTTTGTTTGGTGGTCTGTCGGTGCATATCTTAGCGGCTCAAATCACCGATTGAGCGCAGTTATCGCCCATGCCCCGTTCCCTTGTTTCGTTCTGGAAACGTGTCGCCACCAGCGGCCCGACCGTAGATGGCCGCGAGATCCTTCCCCAGGAACTGCGTGATATCGCTGATACCTACAAAGCCGCCACTTACACGGCAGTGATCTGGTGCGAGCACGAACGTTGGTACGGCTCCCACGGCACCGTCTTTGCGGTGCGCCTGGTGGAAGAAGGCGACGACCTGGCCCCGGGGCAGATCGCCCTTGAGGCCCAGTTGAAACCCAACGACAAATTGCTGTGGCTCAACGACCAGGGCGAAAAGCTGTTCACCAGCATCGAGATCACCCCCAACTTCGCGAACACCGGTAAAGCCTATCTGACCGGCCTTGCGGTGACCGATGAACCCGCCAGCCTGGGCACCCAAGAACTCTACTTTTCGAAGAAGACTAGCAAGGCCGCGTATTTCGCCGCCTCTCATGAGCTTGGACCACTACGTGACGACCAGCCGCAAGGCGAGCTGAACAAGTTTGTCGCCTTGTTTTCGGGGTTGCTCAAGCGCTTCGGCATCGAAGAAACCCCCGCATCCCCGCAAACCCCAACCGAGAGCAAACCCCCAATGGATGAAGCTACAGCCAAGGCGCTGAAGGCACTGCTGGAGCAGCTGTTGCTTGTTGCTGCAGGTATTCAGACCGTGATCGAACCCGTCACCGAAGAAGTCGTGGATCCGATCGTTGACGAAGTCGACGATGTTGAATCCGCAGTGAAGGACATCGTTGACCAGGTCGAGACCGACCGCGAGTTCGCCCGTAAAGGCGGTGACACCGACCAACGTCTGGCCAGCATCGAAAAGTTGCTGAACAAGGCGTTCAACAGCGTCAACACTCGCCAGGTTCCTCGCACCACTGGCCCGGTCGACAAAACCAAAAAGCGGGTGCTGTGATATGAGCCAGAAATCTCTGTCCAACCGCGCTTTGAAGCAGTACTCCGCCCTGTGTTTGGCGATCGGCGAGACCTATGGCGTCGACGTGACTCGACAGTTCAACGTCGAGCCCAGCATCGCCCAGGAACTGAACGACAAGATCACCGAGCGTGCGGATTTCCTCGAGCGCATCAACGTCGTGCCGGTCACTGAAATCAAGGGCGAGAAGGTCATGTTCGGCGTGAATGGTCCGGTGACCAGTCGCACCAACACCAAGACCACCGACCGCGAAGCCAAGGACGTTTCCGACCTGAACGGCGAAGGTTACGAGCTGTTCGCCACTGAGTCGGATGTCGGTTTGCCGTTCGCCAAGATCGACAGCTGGGCCAAGTTCCCGGACTTCGCCGATCGCTACTCGGCGGCGGTGCAGAAACAGATCGCCCTGGATCGCATCATGATCGGCTGGCACGGCGTCACCGCCGCGATTCAGACCAATCTGGCCACCAACCCGATGCTGCAGGACGTGAACAAGGGTTGGCTGCAGCTGGCCCGCGAACAGATTCCTGAGCAGGTCCTGCAGGAAGGCGCGGTTGACGGGAAAATCACTCTCGGTGCCGGCGGCGATTACGAAAACCTCGACGCCCTGGTGCATGACACCAAGCAGATGATCAGCTCCGTGTTCCGTGATGGCGGTGACCTGGTGGCGATCGTCGGCAGTGATCTGCTGGCTGCAGACAAGGCCAAGCTGTATTCCAACCAGGCCGGCAAACCGACCGAGAAGGAACGCATCGAAAGTGCCCAGGTTATTGCGACCTACGGCGGTCTGCCGACCTTCACCGTGCCGCACTTCCCGGTCAACGCCGTGGTCGTCACCAGCTGGGCCAACCTGTCGATCTACTTCCAGGACAGCAGCTGGCGCCGTCATCTGATCGAGAACCCGAAGCGTTCCCGCGTCGAGGATTACAACGGTCGGAATGAAGGCTACGTGATCGAGCAGCTGGAGAAATTCGCGGCCGCTGAAAACGTGGAGTTGATCTGATGAGCCTGGCACTGGCGCACAAGCGCCGCGTTCAAGCCGAAGGCCCAGCAGCAGCTGCACGCGCCGGTGCCGAAGCGGTGGTCTATTCATCCGCCACCGCGCTGTCCAGCCCAGCCAACGCCAAGAAACACCTGAAGCTGATGGAAGACGCATTGGCGCAGGACCTGGAGCGCGTCAGCGCGATCAACAGCCGCGAACTGCGTCAGCAGCTCAAGCGTGACGAGCTGCTGCCCAAGTACCTGGACTATGTGCAGCGCTACCGCGATTCCGGATTGAGTTTCCCGAACTCGGTGGTGATGCAGGTCCTGGTATGGCTGTTCGACACGGTGCAATTCGAAGCGGGCCTTGACCTGGCGAACTTCGCCATGGAGCAAAACCAGCCAATGCCGGAGCGCTTCAAGCGCGATGTGCCGACCTTTGTCGCCGATGCGGTGATCGAGTGGGCCGAGGCCGAGCAGAAGGCCGGTCGCAGTCCGGAACCGTATGTGTCCGACCTGTTGCCGCGTGTCGATGGCGATTGGCAGCTCACTGAGCAGATCCCGGCCAAGTACCACAAGTTGCTTGGGATCCGCGCCCTGGACGCCAGGGAGTGGACGAAGGCCATCACGCACTTTGAACGCGCCACTGAGCTGCACGCGGCTGTTGGTGTGGGCACTCGCCTGGAAGGCGCTCGCAAGGCGCTGGCAAAAGAACTGGCTGAGAAAGCCGCCGAATAACCGACTACCCCCCCGGCGAGAAACTGTGGATGTGAGCCAACCATTTATGGCCCTGACCCACTGAAGCAGTTTTCCCGCCCCTATTCGAGTGCCCAGCAATGAGCTTTTCCGGGAAACCCACGACCTTTGTGGAACAGGTGATCGAGAACGACGGCTTCTGGCCGGACCTCTCCGTGACCGAGTTCCAGAAGGGTTACCGCCTGCCGGCGGAGTACCTGGTAGACATGCTGGTCACTGATCTATGCACGGCGATGACCGAGGTCAATCGCGACCTGGCCAGGCGCAAAAGCCAATGGCAGAACGTGGGCGTCACCACCGTGGAATCTGCGGACACCACAGTGCTGCCCGAGCGCACATTTCACGCAGCGACGTACAAGCGTGCTGTGTACTGCCGCGCCAAGGCGAGCCTGCTGACCCAATTCGCCACCGTGACCCGCCGCGAAAGCGCGGAAAACACCGCCAAGGAACTGCCGGAGCGCGGCGAGACGTTCCTGGAATTCAGCCAGCAGGCCGTCCGCTCCCTGCAGGGCCGTGGCCGCATTACGGCGGCGCTGCTGTGATCAAACTCCGCGCCCTTACCGCCTACCTGATCGATCGCCAGTTGGTGGCGACTGAACAGCTCGACAGCTGGACCGACCAGGTGAATCTCGAACTGATCTGGAAGCCCGACGTCGGCGGTATGCGCATGGGTGACATGCGCTACAGCGCGACGATCGCCCTGGAGCGTTTCGCCGATCACCCGGGGCGCTTGATGGCCTTGGTAGGTAGCTGGCTCGAGAGCAACGACCAGGACCGCGACGATCTGCCGGCGGCGAAGTTCGACATCACCATGCTCGACAACGACCTGGCCGATGTGGACATCACCCTCGAGTTCATCGAGCCGCAGTACCTGGCCGAGGATCCGGAAGGCGAGATCCTGGCGTTCGGTAAGACCTGGTCATTCGTACCGTTCGATCTGTGGGTTGCTGAGCACGGCGAGGTGTCCAGCCATGGCCGGTCGTAGCACGTTCGAGCTCGATGCCCGTGGCTACCTGGGCGTGCGCGAGCAACTGGCCCTGCTGAGCCTGCCGCCGCAGTTGCGCCGGCGTCTGCTGAACAACGTGATCAAGCGTGTACGAACGATGAGTCGCAAGCGCGTGCGTGATCAGCAGAACCTGGATGGCACGCCCTTCGCCGAGCGCAAGAGTTCGGGCAAGGGCAAAAAGAAGATGGAAGCGGGGCTGGCCAAGTTGATGTTGGTCACCCGCGTCAGTCCCGATGAAGCCGAACTGGGCTGGCGTAATGCCCTGACCAGTTGGGTCGCGGCGCAGCAACACAACGGCGTGAGCGAGCGCCGCACGGCTGCCCAGATGAAGCGCTGGAACAACGTTCCCGCCGGCCTGGCCGCCACCGACAAGCAGGCAAAACGCTTGCGCCGCTTGGGCTTCAAGGTTCGCCAGGAAGGCAAAAAGTCTCTGACACGGCCGTCCGTGGCCTGGATTCAAGAACACGTGAATTACGCCAAGGCGGGGCTGCTGATCCGCATCTTGGACGATGAAAAGACCGAGAGCAGCGGCGCGCAGAGCTGGGACATCACCTTGCCCAAGCGCCAGTTCATCGGCGTCAGCACCGAACGAGACACTGGCTTGCTGCTGAACCAAGTGCTCCAACAAATCCTTAATTCTCCCCGCTAGCGAGGCACTGCATGGCACTCGGCAAAGTCAGCGTAAACAATCTCAATCTGGGCCAAGGTGCCGTGACTGAGATCGAACGCTATTTCCTTTTCATCGGCACCGGCGCGAAGAACGTCGACCAACTGCTCGCCCTGAACACCGACAGCGACCTCGACGGCGCCCTGGGCATTCCGGCGAGTGACCTTAAAACCCAGATCACCGCCGCACGCCTCAATGGTGGCGATCGCTGGGCGTGTCTGGCCGCTCCGATCGCTGCAGACGGTGAATGGTCCGAAGCATTGGAAAAAGCCCAGCAACAAGGTTTTTCCGTCGAGGCGGTGGTGATTACCAAGCCGGTGACCGCCGGTGCGCAGTTGTCAGCCATGCATGACGCGGCCGTGGCACTGAACACCACCCACGGCCGCCGCGCTTTTGTCATGGCAGCGAGTGCCGGCATCACTGCCCTGCAGACCTGGGCGGAATACCTGATCGAGCAGAAGGCAATCACCGCTGACCTAGCTGCACCGCGCGTCCTGGTCGTGCCGCAGTTGCACGGCAACGACCTGGGCGTATTGGCCGGTCGACTGGCCGACGCTGCCGTGAGTATTGCCGACAGCCCCATGCGTGTGGCCACCGGTGCAGTGTTAGGCCTGGGCTCCGTTCCTACCGACAAGGAAGACGTGCCGTTGCCGTCCGCCATCCGCAGCGAGCTGGATAAGGCACGTTTCTCCGTGTCGCAGACCTATCCCGATTACCCGGGCGTGTTCTGGGGCGACGGCAACATGCTCGACGCGCCGGCGAGTGACTTCCAGGTGGTCGAGCACTTGCGCCTGGCCGACAAGGCTGCCCGTCAGGTTCGCCCGCTGCTGATCCGCCGCGTCGGCGATCGCCGCCTGAACAACACGCCCAACAGCATGGCCGCCGCGATCAGCGCGTTCATGAAACCCCTGCGCCAGATGGCCAAGTCCACTACGTTCGCCGGCCAGCTGTTCCCGGGTGAGATCGAATCGCCCCAAGACGGCGACATCGTCCTGGTGTGGCACAGCAAAACCAAGGTCGAGATCTACATCAAGATCCGGCCGCTCAACTGCCCGAAAGACCTGACGGCCAACATCGCCCTCGACCTTTCCAACGACGATCTGGAGTAAGCCCCTATGTCAGCGCGTATTGGCGGCAAGAACTTCGACGTGAACCTGGGCGACCTGCAGGTACACGTCGACAACATCACCCTCGACATCACTGACAACACCGCCGTGGCGCAGAGCAAAGGCGTGCCCAACGGGCACGTCGACGGCGACGTCTCGGCCAGCGGTGAGATGGAGTTCGACACCAGCAACTTTAACTTGCTGATCGAGTCCGCCCGATCGGCTGGCAGCTTTCGCAAGCTGGAGCCGTTCGACGTGGTGTTCTTCGCTGCCGCCGGCGACGAAGAGCTGCGCGTCGAGGCCTTCGGCTGCAAGTTGAAGGTGTCCAGCCTGCTGGCCATCGATCCCAAGGGCGGCGAGAAATCCAAACACAAGGTGCCGTTCGACGTCACCAGTCCGGACTTCATCCGCATCAACGGCGTGCCTTACCTGGACGCTACCGAGATCGAGGGCCTGCGCTGATGGTGTGCCCGTTCGACCGTGCCCAGGCGCTGGAGCAACGCCAGCGTGACCAGGCGATCGCGGCCCAGCTCGCCCAGGTGCGCCCGATCGGGCCAAGCCGGACCCACTGCCTGGACTGTGAACACCCGATTCCCGAGAAGCGCCGTGCCCTGGGCGGAAAAGTCCGCTGCACGCCCTGCGAGTCTCTTTTCGAGCAAGGACAACGCCGATGAGCCTCATCACCTGGCCGCACTTCGCCGCGGCTGAATTACGCTGCAAATGTGGCAAATGCAACAGCACCGGCGCCGAGATGGATCCGGCGTTCATGACTGAGCTGGTAACCCTGCGTCAGCAGTTTGGCCGGCCGATGGCGCTGAGCAGCGCCTATCGCTGCCCGAAGCACCCGGTGGAAGTGAACAAACCAGCACCAGGTGAACACTGCACCGGCCTGGCCGTTGACGTGCGCTGCCGTGGCGAAGACGCCGTGGAGATCCTGCGCCTGGCGATGAACCTGAAGTTCACCCGCTTCGGCATCAGCCAGCGCGGCAATTCCCGTTTCCTACACCTGGGCATGGCACCGGCCGGTGGCCGATTCCCCAGCCCCGCGATCTGGAGCTACTGAATGCGCCTGCAGTACACCCATGCCCTGGTTGCCTTGGGCGCTGCTTTGTTCGGCAGCCAGCTGGAGAACATTGCCCTCGCCTTTGATCGATCGTATGGCGAGGAAGTCGCTGCGATCGCCGGCGCCTACTGCATGGCTCCGGAACCAATGCGTCTGGCGCTTCGCGAGGTGATCGACGTGAGCGCCGCCCCGAACAGAATCCGTGTGGAGTGCGCCGCCGATGCCCTTTAAAACCTCCCTGGTCGTGAAGGCCGTGATGGGCACCAAGCAGTGGCAATTGGTGCGGCCGCTGATGTACCTGACAACCGGCAACCAGTGGGTAACGGTGCCGCAGTGCTACCGCACCGACTTGGCCAGCGTACCCCGGCCGGTCTGGTGGCTGATTCCGCGTGACGATGAATGCGCCCGCCGGCCGTCGGTGGTGCATGACTTCATCTACACCAACGCCACCGACCGATTCACCAAGGCCGAAGCCGACCAGGTGTTTTACGACGCCCTGCTCGAGGAGGGCATGCCCAAGCCTCTGGCCTGGTTGATGTACACCGCCGTCCGGATTGGCGGCCGTGGTAACTGGAGCGCATGAAATGGAGCTTTCATCCATGACCGTGAGCGTACTGCTGATGCTGACCGAGCTGGTTCTGACCGGTGTCGCGGGGTTTCAGGTGTACCTCTTTAAACAGATCAGCGCGGCCCGCCGTGAACACCTCGAGTTTCGCATCGAGGTCGCTGAGCGATACGTCCGGGCCGAGCACATCGATAAGGCCATGGAAAAGCTGGAAGACCGGCTGGAGCAGCGGCTGCAGCACCTTTTTAACCAACCACCACAACGGAAAAGATCATGAGCGAAACACGCGATATCACCCTGGAAGTCGGCGACAAAGAATTCACTTTCACCCTGACGCCGCAGGACGTGACCAAGTATTTCAACAGCCTGACCCAGAACAACAAGGTCGCCCCGGCCAACAACCTGTTGGTCAACACCGTCAAGCAGGAAGAGCGGGCCAGGCTGAAGGAGCTGCTGGGCAACCCGGTGATGGTGATGCAACTCGCCGGCGCGCTGGTCGAGGAGTACGGCCCTGACGTTGAAGTCATCGTAAAAAAGCCCTCGAGCACGCTGAGCGCCTGAAAGAGGACGGGCTAGGCCAACTGTTGGCCTTGTCCAGTCGCTGGTTTCCTGGTGACGCGCCCACACCCGAGGTGATGGGTACCGCCAAGTGGCTGGAGGACGAATATTGGCATCGCATGGGCATCGCCGTTGCCAACGGCATCGCCCAGGCATTGAACGGATAAATACGCATGGCTGACCGCGCTGCCCGCCTGGCCTTCATTTTGAGTCTGACCGACAAGGTCACCGCGCCCCTGGGCAAGGTGAAAATGAGTTTTTCCGACCTTGCCGAGAAGAGCGAAAAGAACATCAAGACGATGGGTATGGGGCTGGGCGGCATGATCGGTGCCGGCGCGGCCATCACCGAATCGTTGGCCCCGGCCTTGGAGATGAATCGCGCCCTGGGTGAAGTCCGATCACTGGGCGTGGCCGAGGACGCGCTGAACGCGCTGAATCGCAAATCCTTGGAGTTCTCCGTCGCCTACGGTGAAAACGCCCGGGATTTTGTCGCGTCGGCGTACAGCATCGAAGGTGCGATCAAGGGGCTCACCGGTGACCAGTTGGCCACGTTCACCAACACCAGCAACCTGCTGGCCAAGGCGACCAAGGGCGATGCGGAAACCATGGGCGCCTACGTGGGCACCATGTACAACCTTTTCAAAGGCCAAGCCGACGCCATGGGCAAAGCCGAGTGGGTTCAAAAACTCGGTGGCCAGACTGCGCTGGCGGTGAAGTTGTTCCGCACCGACGGCGCCCAGCTCAAGGACGCGTTCAAGGAAGTCGGCTCGATCGCCACCACCTTCGGCGTCGACCTGGCTGAGCAGTTCGCGGTGATCGGCTCGCTCAGCAGCACCATGGAAGGCGGGGATGCCGGCGGGATCTACAAGGCGTTTTTCGAAAACATCGGCGCCGCCTCGGAAAAGCTGGGGATGAAGTTCACTAGCCAGAACGGCAAATTGCTGCCGATGATGGACATCCTCAGCAAGCTCGAGGGCAAGTTCGGCGACCTGAACAGCGCAGACACCGGTGCCAAGCTGATCGAGGCCTTCGGCGGCGAAGGTGCCCGCGTCATCACCGCGTTGACCAAGGACACTGATCGCCTGCGCAATGGCATGGATCAGTTAGGCAAGGTTCGCGGCCTGGAGAACGCCGAGAACATGGCCAAGGCCATGGTGGACCCGTGGCAGCAGTTCGCTGCCGCCGTCGAGGCGCTGCGCGTGGTATTTGGCCAGGTGCTGATCCCGATCCTGGCGCCGCTGATGGACAAGCTGGTGGCGATCGGGGCCACGCTGACCCGCTGGACACAACTGTTCCCGAACATTGCTCGTGTGATCGGCATCGTTACGCTGACGATCTTCGGGATCATCTTCGCAATGTCCGCGCTGACCCTCGTGATCGGCATCAGCAAAATGACCTGGTTGGGGTTGGTATCGGTCTGGAAGGTGGTGCAGCTGCTGAACCTGCGCACCGTCGCCGGCTTCGTGCTGCAGAAGCTGGCCATGCTGGCTTATCTCTCGGTGCTTGCGCTGGTAGGGGCGGCGATGCTGGTCGTTCGTGGCGCCATGCTGGCCTGGCAGGGTGCGATCTGGTTGGTCAACGCGGCGTTGCTGGCCAACCCGGTGATGTTGATCGTGATGGGTATTGTCGCCTTGGTCGCGGTGCTCGTTGCTGCCGTCTACTACTGGGACGAATGGACCGCCGCCCTGATGAACAGCGAGGCTTTCAAATGGGTCAGCGATCAAATCAAGGTGCTAGCCGACTGGTTTAACTCCATGGGCGGCTGGTCCGGCATGGCCAAGGGCGCTTGGGACAGCATCGTCAATGTGTTTTACAAGGCCATCAACAGCCTGATCGAGATGATCAACAGCATCCCCGGGGTGAACATCGAGGCGCATTTTGGCGGTGTGCCGGAAGTACCAGGTGCTGACGCCGCCGTGAGCGCGGCCAGCTCGGCCAGCGCAGCACAAACCACCCAGCAATCCATTAACTCGGCGATCCCGAGCCTGTCCCCGACTCGAGCCTCGGCCGTGCCCCCTGGCGGTTTGCTGAGCAGTATTCAGAACAACACCAGCAGCCAGAACAAGGGCACCCATGTGGAGAACCTGACCATCCAGAACAACAAGCCGATGACCCCGCTGGAGATGGAAAACATGATGAGCATGGCGGTCGGCGGATGAGCGAATACATCGATTTGCTGATCGTCGACAACGACCTGGTGCTCGATCCATCGCGGCAACCGGTGCTGGTCGATGACCGGGCCAGCATCGCCCAGGATATCGCGCACATGATCCGCGACAGCGGCCTGCTGGTGACTCTGGTCGCCGAGCGCAACAGTTTGAAACAGCGCGATTGCATCCAGCAATTAGAGCTGCTGGTGGAGGCGGACACACGTCTTGTACCCGGAACGGCACTGATCACCCAGCTCGAGCCCGGGCGATACCTAGTGACGGCAAAAACCATGAAGTTCGGCACGATCGAGGTAGCGGTGTGAGCGACGTAGATTTCAAGCAGGCACTGGCGGACGCCGGCATTCCGACCACGGAAGACGGCTTGCGCGAAGCATGGGAGGCCGAGGTGATCGCCCAGGGCAGCAAGCTGAGCAACACCAGCACCTGGTCACCGTTCTGGCGCGTAGTCACGGCGCTGGTGACCAAGCCTGTGATGTGGATCCTCGACTTTTTCGTTACCACGGTGCTGCCGAACTTCTTCGTCAAGACCGCCGTGGATGCCTGGCTGGACATGCTGGCCTGGGGCGTGAACGTGGAGCGCAAGGGCGCGACCAAGGCCCAGGGCGTTTTGCTGTTTACCCGGGTTGCCGCCGGCGGCGCGCTTGAGGTCGCCAAGGGCACGGTGGTGCAATCGGCCGCGATCAATGGCCACGTGTACCAGCTGGTAACCACGGCGGTCGGCACGTTTACCGACGGCGCTATGCAGCTGCAGATCCCCGTCGAAGCGGTGGACGTTGGCAGCGGCTTCAACCTGGCGCCGGGTTACTACGCCGTGTTGCCGGTGCCGATTCCGGGCATCGCCCAGGTGGCAAACGCCGACGGCTGGTTGACCATCCCCGGGGCGGACAAGGAACCCAACGACGAGCTGCGCCTGCGCGTGCGCAACCAGTTCTCGGCGGTCAACCAATGGCACACCGATGCGGTGTATCGGGCGATGATTTCCGCCTTCCCGGGCGTGCGTCCCGACGGTGTGTATTTCGAGCACGGGGCCCCGCGTGGCCCCGGCAGTGCCAACGCCTTTGTGCTGTTCGATGCGGACGTGCCGGCGACGACATACCTGGAGCAAATCAACGCGCACATTCGTGACCTGGGCAACCATGGCCACGGCGATGACATGCTGGTCATGGTCATGCCTGAAACCCAGCACGCGCTGCGCGTTACCCTCTGGCCACGCTCGACCTTGACTACAGCCCAACGCGAAACCCTCCTGGAAGAAGTCGCTCTATTCATTCGTGCGGCCTTTCGGGAGAGCACAACCAAGGACTATCAGCCGACGCTGACCTTTCCGCAGTCTCGATTTTCATTTAGCCGTCTCGGCGAAGAGCTGCATCAGAAATTCCCGGGCATCGAGTCGCTGCACTTCGACAACGACGACATCCTCTCGGAGCTGAACATCCCCCGCATTCAGAGTCTGCAGGTGGTGCCCAATGATTAAGCTCAGTCTGCGTTTCTGGCTTGGCGGTACCGAGCTGGCAAAGCTCACCGCCGCCGCACAGTCCTGGTGGGAAAAAGTCGAGGGTTGGTTGCGCTGGCCACTGCTGCAGCTTGACGCCGACAGCTGCCACCTGGTGATGCTCGACCTGCTGGCCTGGCAGCGCGACATCACGCGCTTCAAGGACGAACCCGAGGCTCTTTATCGCCTGCGGGTGAAGTACGCCTTTATCAACGCGGTGGACGCGGGCAGCACCGCCGGCCTGAAACGCATCCTGCAGCGCCTCGGCGTCGGTTACGTCGAGATCGAGGAGCGCATGCCCGATCGGGATTGGGATGTGGTGCTGCTGCGTTTATCCGACACCCAACTAGCGCAAAACCCGGAATTGTTGCGGGTGCTGATCCAACAGTACGGCCGAACGTGCCGTCGTTATGACTTCGTGACCATCACACCGGTGCCGTTTCGCATCGCAGTGGTCGACTTCAATGACGACCAGCAGACGCTGGTTGCCAGCCTCTAGGAGCCCCCATGGGAGCCAGTATTACCCTTGCGGGTGAAAGCCTGATCGCCGAGAAACATGCCGCCCAGCAGAGTCTTAATGTGGCACGCTTCATCTTTGCCAACGTCCCCGGCCTTGACCCTGGCGGCCCTGTCGACCGTGCCGCGCCGAAACCAGCCGCCGGCCAGATCATGTACGTCTACGACATTCCCGAGGACAACGCCGGCTTCGTAAACCCCAACCAGGTCGTGTACAGCGCCCAGATCGGCTCCGACGTCGGCGACTGGGATTTCAACTGGATCGGCCTCGAGTCGGCAGAAGGTGTGTTGTTCGCCGTGGCTTACGTGCCACTGCAGATCAAGCGGCGCAACATTCCGCCGCTGCAGATCGGCAATAACCTGACACGCAACTTCCTGGTGGTGTTCGACGGCGCCCAGGCACTGACGGGCATCAGCATAGATGCCAGCACCTGGCAGCATGACTTCACCGTGCGCCTAGCCGGCATCGATGAGCGTGAACGCCTGAGCAACCGCGACATCTACGGGCGTGCCTGTTTCTTCGGCAGTTCGCTGCAGTTGGAAAAGGTCGGCGGCGTCTATCAGCTCAAACCCGGCACCGCTTATGTGGAGGGTATTCGCCTGGCGCGCATTGCCGCACTGCCCGTGGTACCGCCAGCATTTCCCGCCACGGCTTGGCTGGACGTCTGCCTGCAGCGCGAGTTGAGCGATGTAGCAGCTAACTGGACGGTGGTTTTCGGTGCCAACAGAGCGGACTACACCGATAGCGCCGGAGCCCGGCATTACTGCGTTGCCGTCGCGGATCTGCCCAATGCCAACACCGTGACCGATCGGCGCTCAGTGGAGCCGATCACCGGGCCGCTGGTGACACAGTTTGCCGCCCGTATTGGTGACTACCCCGATTTACGGGCGCGGGCAACCACCAAGGACGACGTCGACCTGGGCAACCTGCCGAATGCCAAGACCGATGACCCGACCGTCACTGACAGCGAGATCCTGGCCACCGCCAAAATGGTCGCGGCTGCGATCGCTCTGGTCACCGCGGAAACGGGCGTTGAACAAGGCTTCTACGATCGCGTGCTGGTGAACAAGCGTGGTCTGGTCACGTCAGCCACACGCCAGAAGGTGACGGCGTTTTCCGTAAACACCGTGTTGACCGCAGACCATCGGGGCATCGTCAACATCGATGCCAATTCCAGCACGCGTTTCATCACGCTGCCGTCGTCAGTCGAGGTCGGGGTGATCGACATCCTGGTGCGACGTCTGGACAACAGCGGCAATCTGCTTATCGTCAACACTCAGGCCGGGGACAAAATTCGGTTTCACGTACATCTGAACGGTGTCGGCTACCCGCATTTGCTGCTGATGGGAGGCGGTGACTGGTGGCACTTACGCTCAGACGGTAATGGTGGCTGGTTGCCAATCGCCAGACTTGACACCACGCCGTTGGGCGCCATGCCTACGATGTCCTCGACAGTTATTCCACCAGGCGGCTACGGCATTCCCAACGGGACCCTTCAAAGTCGCGGCAATTTGCCTTGGCTTTTTGACTACGCGGCAGCGTCAGGAATGATGACCAGCGAAGCCAACTGGCCCAGCTACCAAAGTTATTTTTCCGCCGGCGACGGCGCCACTACTTTCCGCTTGCTCGATGTGCGCGGCATGTTCGTCAGAACAGCGGACGAAGGTCGCGGTGTCGACGCAGGCCGGGCGACTGCGTCTCTTCAAGGCTTCAACACCAACATGGCAGCCGGTCAGTTGGCGGGATCGCTTACAAATACGCTCAACCTGGCAAACGGTCAGTACGTATCTGGCTCCATCGTCGCCGTTGCCGGCCCGGTGGTAGGCAACGCCGGCGAGACGCGGCCCTCTAACCTTGCCTATCCCCGCCGACTAAAGTTGATTTGAGAGCCACCGCCATGACAGCTATTTACCTTATTCAGAAGTCTGGAGCGTTGGACGGTCCGGTTGAGTTACCGGTCGTTCCAGGGCTTGGCGTGCAAATACCTTTCAACGCGATGGAATTGGCCAATATCCTGCCGCCAGCCGCAACTGGTCACACCTGGTGCGCCGTCGACGGTGCCCCGGTAGAACTGCCAGACCTGCGCGGCGAGGTCTACAACACCACCACAGGTGCGGCATCGCATTTTGATCAATTGGGCGAACTGCCTGTAGGCCTGACTCATATTCCCCGGCCGTCGCCCACTCACCGCTGGGAGGCCGGGGCATGGGTTCAAGACGCTTCAACGCTGCATGCGGCCAAGACAGTCGAAATCAATGGTCAATGCGAGGGTGCGATCACCGCCGGGTTCTGGTCGTCGGCGCTGGGCGCCCGCCACTTTTACAGCAGCCAGCTGGACGATCAACTGAACCTGACGGGCGTGATTTTGGGTGGTCTGGACAGCCTTTATGCCTGCCGTGATGAACAAGGGCAGAAGGACTTCAGACCGCACACCTTTGCCCAGGTGCGACGTGTGGGGGATGACTTCACCGTGTTCAAACTGCAGCTGCTGCAGCGAGCGAACACATTGAAGCAACAGCTGGACTTGGCGCTTGCCGCCAGTGACTGCGCGGCCTTGGCTGCCGTGGCCTGGTCGGATTCACAGCTATGACCTGGGCACCGGTGACCATGCGCTGGCCAGACCAGGCGACGCAGTGGATGGATGACCTTTCAATAGCCAAGGTACTGGCCAGCGGGGAGCTGGCCAGTACCTCACTGCGCCTGACCAGTCTCGAGGGTGTGACCAGCACCAACCCGGGCCCGGTCGGGGCTGCGGCGAAAGTCGCGATCGAGGCGGGGCGGGCGGCGTTGGATGGACAAATGGGGGAGGCACCTGCCTGCCTGGTCGTGACGCCATTTCAACCCGGTATCGGTCAGGGCCGTGGAAACCAGCGTTTTCTGTCGGCTCCCAACCTGCTGCAACAGCTGGCCAGCAAGTTGACTGACGGGACCGATGGTGGTCGTCCCACTGGTCCGCAATACGCGCTGTCGCTGCTGTTCCTGGGCACCAACTTCGCCCAGTGGGCTGACACGCTGTCGCGTTTCAATGCATTGCTGCCGATTTCGGACCTGGTGCGGGCTGAACGTCGAGCTCGACATCTATCAACGTTGGAAACGGAAAAATGGGTGATCCCCAATTCTGGCCCGTTGCCACGCTGGCAATCGCTACCGCTCGAGCGCTGCACGGTGGTCAAGGCCGCCAAGCAATCGATGTCGGGTCAACTAGCAGTGCTGGAGGGTTACGCCGCCGACAGTTCGCCGATGGGCGATCTCGCCGCATTGGCCACGCGCAAGGCCGCTCAGCAGCAGGACCGCGATCAGCAGATGAACGACCTCAAGGCCTTGCTCGCTGGTGGATCGCCTGACGGCAGCATGCGCGCACGGCTGATCGGTCCGGGTGACGTCACCGAGCTGCGCCGATTGCTGCTTGAGGGTGATGCCCCGGGGCACGAATGGGTGCTGTCCGCCGGCGTGCTGCTGGTTGGATCGCTCGAAGGGTTGAGTTTTGTGCGTGAACTGGTGGGCCTATGACGTTACTTCTCGACGGCGAACAGATCCTCGGCAAAAAAATGAAGGTCACCGCCAACCTGCGCATCGAAGCCGACGATATGTCGGGGCAGACCAGCAACACGGACAAGGGACACAAGGGATTCAAACCCAAGACATTGGCAGTCACGCTGATGATCCCCTTTGTGGACAAGGACCAGCTGCGCACGTTGATGCGCCTGGCGGAAGCCACGGCTAGTGGTGGCCAGCTCAAGAAATACCGCATCGTCAATGACACCGCCGCCGCGTTCGGGATTCGTGAGGTTGAGTTTGCGGAAGGTGTCAGCGCCCGGGAGGACGATTCACTGAACGCCTGGCTGGTGCAGTTCACCCTGTCCGAAAAACTCTCCAACTCTGAACGCGTGGAAAACCGCCGCGCCGGCAACAGCGTGACCTCGCAATCAGCACCAGGACAAGCCGTCGCCGGCGAAGGTGCCGGCGGTGCTGGCAAGGGCGGGGGAGAGGAGCTGTCGGGTTTTGAAGCAACGTTGAAGAAACTCGACAACTACCTGGGCGGAACGGCGCAATGAGCATGAAGCTGCATAAGGTGCTGACCATCAACGGCACCGCTTATCCTCTGGTCAAAGAGGATGTTCGGCTCGATCTGAAAAGCCCCGGCCGGGCGACGTTCACCATCCAGGCCGGAGCTGCTGTAAAAGGCCTGGTCATGCTGGATGTCGGATACAACGATGCCCCGCTGCAGCGCCACTTCATCGGCTATGTCGAGCGCTCGACCACGGCCTCGAGTACAGAGCAGGTGCTGGCCTGTCGCGAACTGGCCGCGATCCTGGCCAACCCGTTGCCGCTGAATCTGCGCCATGTAGATCTGCAGGCCGTGCTTGCCGAAATCAGCACAAAGACCGGATTGCGCTTTCGGGTGCCGGATCAACCCTACGCCAAGGTCAAGGCACCGTACTTCTACGGCTTGGCCACCGGTTATCAAGCAATGGATAGCCTGGCCACGGTGTTCAACATCCCCGACTTCATCTGGCAGCAGCAAGGTGACGGCGAGGTGTTTGTCGGCAGTTGGGCGGATAGCTTTTTCGGCACCCGCGAGCCGCTGCAGCTGCCGGCCGAATTGTTCGACGGCTACCAGAGCAATCAAAGCGCGATGGTCGCGGCCCTTCCCGGGTTGCGCCCTGGTGCATCAATCAACCAAGGCGACCGAATCACGTCCGTGACGCTCGCCGGCAACCAGATGGCCATCCGATGGAAGACGCAATCCGCCGCGCAGTAGACCGGCAATTCCCTGAGCTGAGTGGCGGTTACCACCTGCCGCGCTTTGGCCGCGTGGTGGCCGTTCCTGACGCGCCTGCAGCACCAGGTCTGTGTGACGACTTCCGGCCGCGCTTTGGTGTCGACGTCGAGGTCCTACTGCCCGACGGCGAGCGCGACCCGACCCTGCCGATCCTGACCAGCTTGCCGTTGCCGGCGCCAATGGGCGGGCAAGAAGCAGGTATGTTCGGCTTTCCGGAGGAGGGCACCACGGTGGTGATCAGCTTCGCCTACGGCCTACCGAACAAACCCTTTATCACGCAGATCCTGCCGCACGGTCTGAGCCTGCCCCGGGTACCGAAGGGCGACCAGGTGTGGCAGCACAGCGAGGCCTGTCAGCAGCGTGTCGATGCCGATGGCAACTGGCTGCGCCAGACCGATGGCAAGATCCAGGACAAGGCGATCGAGCGCGAAGTCGAAGCCCTGGACAACACCGAGAGCTTCCAAAATCACATCAGGACGGTGAACGACCATTCGACCGAGTTAGTGGGGGGGATTAAAAAGATCGAGGCGCTGGGCGCGCTCAAGCTGTTGTCGGGTGGATCCGCGTGCTTGGCGGCCGTGGACGATCTGCATCAGGCCACCGGCCGCGATCTGAACCTGGTGGTGGGGCAGAAGCACAACGCGACGGTGGGCGGCGACATGCAGGAACGGATTCAAGGGCTGCGTGAGAGCGTGGCTGGTGTCAGTCAGCACCTGCAGGCGCCGAAGAATTGGATCGGCTCTGGGAGCGTGAACCTGTTTCAGGTGGTGTGCGAGATGCTCGACTTGCTACAGCAGATGAATACACAGTTGGCTGCTCACTCACACGTACCAGGTCCGACACCGAGCCCATCAGATGCAACGGCTTTTACTGCGAAAGCGGCTCAATCTTTGGCGCTAGCAGTAAAGTTAAAACAGGTCACGAAGCAATAAAGTAAGCCGCCCTCCTAGCATTTGATACAGTGACTCAGTCGGCTACATTCCAGGGGGTTTCGGAATCGCCTGAAAAGTTGCGGTCAATAACCAAGCCATTAGTATTGATCCGCAAATACGCACTGGTTGTATCGATATGGGGAAGTGCACCATCATAAATTTCATCGATAGACTTTTCGTCTCCAGCAAAGTGCAGAATTGTTAAAATGTAGCTTTTGGCGCACCGGTATGCGGATATAGCTTGGACGGTAGTAGTTCCGATAGACCGCTGACGCATTGCCGTTCCATCTTGATAAAATGCAGTCAAAGTGACGCTGGCATTATTCAAGTCTTTATTTATTTCGCTGATTCCTAGCGTCACAGCTATCCAGTAGATATCACTTGCCGCAGTCGTGTACCAGGTCAAGGTCCGTTCCGGTTCTAGATTCTGTAGAACGTGGTCAAGGCAGTTTCTAATAAATTTTATTTTACTGACAAGTTCCGAAATCAGTTCCGCGTTAATTTTTGGCGTGCCGGTTTCAGGGTTGCCTTTGAAAATCAAACCGTGGAGCCTGGGGTTTATTTGGTATTTTACTTCGATGGAATCTAAGAAATTTATAGTTCCGATTTTGTCGAAGTATGCGAAAAATTCTTTTCGGTGAGAATAGAATGCATCAGCATTGTTTTTTAGTTGGGCTATTGAGAGCTGGTTGGCCGCAATAGAAATCTGTTTGGCAGTTTGCTCCGTCGAGTGGAATCTAGCGACAGTAACGCCTAACGGAATCGCCAAAGATAACAGCGCTAATGGGAGAGCGCTAATACTGATGAATTTGCTAAAGCCTTGAGCCGAAATAGATACTTCATACCCATGCCAACATACTGCGCCTGTAGCGATGAAATAAAAGGCAGGTGCGCAAATGCTGAGCCAAAATAAGGGTTGCTTGACCAAACCATTGTCGGGGTGCAGGTGAAGAGTGTCTAGTAATTCTTTGGCCCCAACTTTACCTTTATGAAAAACCGATAGGACTACTATCAAGCTCAAGGTAAATGGCGCGAGCAATAGTACACTCAGTTGTGCGATTTCCAACATGTTCGTCCTTGCAAATGGCGGCATTCAAGTGCGTGCCGTGTCGCATTGGGTTCCCAATTCCCTAGCTAAGGTAAAACTAATAACAAAACTTTGATTGCGAAGTTTTTTACAAATTCTCTTTTAGGTAAGAATCGATGTCTTTACTTATGGTGAGAATGCTATCTCTCAACTCCCGTGTCAAATCTTTTAATCCTTCCGCAGATGCACCCATTCCCATTTGACGCGACATATTCTGCGATTCTTTATCAAAAATATGATCCACTATATCTTGGATTTCTTTTGGTACAGGTCGTCCTGAGGCAGTAACACTTTCAAAAGCCTCTTTCCATTTGTTTCTCGCATACTCAAATACTATCTCGCAGTCCCTATTGTTTTCATTGATCATTTTTATAAGTCCTTTCGTACGCATGTAGATTCTTACGATTTTTCCAGAGATAGCTGAGGGAACATTTGCAAGGTGGGGAGGAGACGAATCATAGATAGGGAATGGGTTGTCGCCGATCGGGAAGGTATAGAGATGAGGAGTGCCAGGAGGTAGAGCTAGTAAAGTGTCGACGTATTCTTCGTTGTATAATTCCCAAGCGGTATTTAGTTCGACCTGGATGAGTCGAAGAGTATTGTTCGTAATCGTTTTTTCTTGTTCGGTTTGTCTGTCGTTATTCAGTTCGTGGGCTTTGGTTGTGGCTCGACTAGTAAAGTATCCGCCGATTATAGCGCCAAGGAATGCGCTAAATATCTCCTTCGAAACTAAGTTGCTGAGGGTCGAAAAAATTGCCATGAACATTTCTCTCGCTTCCATTGTTGATCCTTAAATTAATAGGTTGTTTTTCTTAAAGTCCATTGCATTCAAGATTTTGCCCTTGTCATTGTTGAATTGTGATTCATAGGGAGTCATATCCGTCGATGCCCAAAGATTTTAATATTGGGCGACGTGGACTACCCAGCTTCTCCGATATCTCAATAAAATATTGTGCGAATTTCCTATCCTTGGCATCGATTCCACGCCAGGAGAAAGGCACATTCGGATTTTCGAGACTTTCAATAAATACGATGTGTGTCAAACAAATAAATATTCTTACAAAGTTTGCTGGGTTTTTAAAGTCATTCTTTAGCAGATGGATGATAAGATGGCGATTGAAGCCATCATTATTTCCGCTGTTTGATTTGTAGAGCACTTCTTTAAAAAATATCCTGAACGCATTCATGACGTCAGATTGCGGGCAGATATGAGTAAGGAAATCTATTTCAATCGCTGAGTTGTAATCTTTTCCTGGATGCCAGGCATACGCTTTTAATCTTCGTCGGCCCCATTGTTTTATGATGTCTTTCAGGTTTTGCTCAAATACTACCGCGCTTACATTGTTAGGTTTAGTGCTGAGTTTGGAATCTTGGATATTTCGCAGTCCCGCCTCAAATACAGGGATCAGAGACATAATCGCTATGTGGTCCATTCCAAGGTAATACGCTTCAATCGCTTCGAATACAATGGTCTTGTATTCTTTGAGGGAATTGCTGGTCGAGAAATATTTATTAAAGTACGCCGCTGCAATTTCCGGGGCAAAATATTCATTGAGCCAATAGTCTGCCGCACCCCTTGGGTTTTTCGAATTACGCATTGTGAAGAGTTCTTGTATAAACTGACCCTCGCCTACTATATGCAATGGTACGGGCAGAGACAGGGATAATGCTACTTCCTGCGTTCCCGTCACTCTCCCCCATTTTTCGTTGTAATAAGAAATTGGCCGTTCTGTTACAAAGCACAAACCTTCGTCAGTGGCTATTTCAAACCCTGGTTTTTCAAGATTTTTAGCACTAACATCTACGTCCTTATCTTCATGTTTGTTGAAAGCAGCGACTATCAGATCCGGCGTTAGCTTTGGGTATCCGCACAACTTTATAAGTGTTTTTTCATACTTCACTATGAAAATCCTTTTTTGATGAAGTGGTCAGTTTGTCGGTTGCTCTTCTGAAGATCATCCCTCTCGACACCACCAAGACTGCGCGTAAGCACAGCCGTCAATGTACTCGATACCGCTCAGAACAAACCCGGTTACTGCCATGCCTGCCAGCGTGGCATCGAGCAGAGGCGGTAAAGGATCAGGCTCGAGGGGCATACCCACTACAGCGCGGGCGATATTCGTAGCCCGGCCCAGCTCCCGACTGACCGCTGAATTCACCATCACGTTAGCCTTGATCGCAGGATAGCGCCGCCTCGCTTTCGCATCGAGAGGAACGCCTCGCAACCGCATCGGGGTAACCAGAAGGTGCATGCTGTGCCTCTATTATTCGTCGCTGTCGATGTCGAGTGATGCTTCCACGGCGAAAGCCAGGGCGCTATCGGCCAACTCCAGCAGATCGCTTAAACCCCCGCTATCGATAATCTGATTCTGATGCAACGCATAGGCTTGCCTAAGCAGTGTTTTGTGGTGAGCGCCAGGCATCGCGAGTAACGCAGCGTCGTCCCTCAGCATGGCGTTCCACTGCGCCAGTGCTGCAGATTTGGGAATTACCGTTCCGGTATGTTCTCTGTTCATCTGTCACACCCTATTTAGCTCAACAACTGTATGTATGAACAGTATATCGATCGAGCTGATTCTGCCTACCGCCTGCCGATGAAATACCTGGACAGATAGCGTCATTAGGAAGCGAGTTGAAAACTGCCGGGCTAAGAAAAAATCGTCGGAAAAAGCACTTATCCCCCTCCCGCCGACGGGCTTTGTGTCCGTTTTTTGTGCAATTCCCGATGTAGTGCAAATGAACCTGCAGCCCAGGCGGGCCTTGGGGCTCTGCAGGGGACCGGCCATTGCACAGAGTGCAAAGTTTTGAAGGGAAATGCAGCGCGGTTGCACATCGGAGCACGGGGTGGTCACGGAGGGGATATGGCTGGAGTACCGGGTTTCATTGGGGGGAAACTTTGAAAACGCGGGTTTTTGGAGGTTTTCGAATATTGAACAGCTCGCCCGGGCACGCTTTTTGGCTCGACTGAAGAAACCTTCAGCAGAGCTATAAATGACGGTGGGTGGACCTTTCAGAGGAATTGCGGAATTTCACGGCATGTCACGCGGGGCATCGTTCTACGCGAGCCAATACACAACCCCGTAAACAACCGCAATCCATAGCGCACTTAATCCGAACAGCAGGCCAATGAAGCCTTTCTCACTCATAGCTACGCCTTTGGATTACGTGGAACTGAGGACATCGGTAATCAAGTTTTTCGATCAGATTGCCCCTGCTGAAGGAGGCCCGCGACCACGTCTATCAGTGAGTTCATGGTCCAAGGCTTCTGCAGATAGATTGTCGAGGAGGGCACCGTAGCGGGTTCAAGCTCAGACCCCGATGTCAGAATTGAAGCGATTGAAGGCCATTTTTCCTTAACGATCTCAATGAACTCAGCGCCTTGGATTTGACCTGGCAGTCCCTGGTCTGCGATTACCAACGGGCAAATTTCATGGGTTTCTAACAGATGCATTAACGCATCATCGGCTGTTCGAAAAGCGGCTGAGTCAAGGCCAATCTCGGCCAACATTTCCACCATCAACATGCGCAGCGTTGGATCGTCTTCCAAGATGATCACCTGTCCTGCGACAAGATATAGCTCTTCTGCGTTCACTCACCGGTTCCTTAATCGGGCGAATCCGATCATCTAGAAAATCCCAGTGTAGGCGCTTTTTTTCGAGGAGTTGCGCTTGTTTTATCGAGAGTGACTCTTAAGGGGAGGGTGGTCGTTTCAAAAAGAGCGATAACAGCTATACGGGGGTGCCAATGCGTCTAGAGGCCCCGGTTTTACTGGGCTTTGGGTATTACAAGGGAAGGTAATATGAAGCGATATGAAAAGTAATATTTCCAGCAAACCCCCGGATTCATTGGGTTTTAAGGAATAGAAATATAGCTTTTAAGAAAGGTAATACTATCGCCTTCCTATCGCTCAAATATCGCCTTTTCCAGAAAATGCTGAGAGCCTTGATCTACAAGGGCTGTGGCTGTTTTTCAGAGGGGATATTACTAATATTACTTTTTTTTCGAACCCCCACGGATTTTAGGATTGGCACCTATACGGGGGTTGGGCTCGGCTTGTGCGGCTGTTTGCGTCTACTCTTATCAAACGGTCCCCAATACGGCCCCCAGAGGGATGCGGTAAGGGATGAACAGAGCTGCAGGCCTTGAAATACGTGGAGCGGGTGAAGGGAATCGAACCCTCGTTATCAGCTTGGGAAGCTGGAGTAATGCCATTATACGACACCCGCTCAGAGCGGCTGACTTTGTACCAGATGTGCGCGTGGAAATGAAGTTTTTCTTTGCGCGGGACAGCTTTATCGTCGGGTGAAGCACAAACAGGGACCGCATGACGGTCTATCGCGGGCAAGCCTCGCGCCTACAGGAATGCGTTAACGCTGTAGGGCGGGGCTTGCTCGCGATGACTCTGTTTCAGATGGCCAGTGCATGTTGGTCCTGGACGTAGTGGTAACGCGGCCGGCTTTCGTGTTGCGCCGGTTTCAGGAAGCCCAGCAATGCGTTGCGGCTGTCTCGGCAGGCGGCTTTGTGTTCCATGTCGAGAAAGTGGCCGGTGGCCTCAAGGGTGGTGAACGTGGCGTGTTGCACATGGTTGGCGAACAACTGCGCGCCTTCGGCAGCGGTGTATTCGTCCCATTCGCCGTTCATGAACAGCAGCGGCACCTTGATTTTCTCGGCGGCCTTCAGGAAGCACTGGCGATCGCTGTGCAGCAGGTCGCTGATGTGGAAGTGCATCTGCCCGTATTCATGATCGGCCAGGCTGCTGACGTGCCGGTAGTTGAAGCGCTTGAACAGGGTCGGCAGGTGTTTGCCGATGGTGCTGTTCACCAGGTTGCCAACGCGGTCGCCGTCCCGGCTACCAAGGTAATCGACACCGCGCTCGAGGTAATCGAGCATGTGCGAGTTGATCTCCGGCGAGAACGAGCTGATCACGGCTTTTTCAATGCGCCGAGGCTGTTGGGCCAAGGCGACCAGGGTCGCGGCGCCACCCCAGGAAAACGACAGCACGTGTTCGGCGGCGAAGTGGTCGATCAGCTCCAGGAGGATCTGCCCTTCGACTTCCTTGGTCAGCAATTTCTCATGCAGGTTGTGGGCTTTGGACCTGCCCGCGTAGGGCTGGTCGTAGCAGACGACATTGAATTGCGGGTGCAGGTTTTTGACGGTTTGCGCAAACGATGCAGTCGTGGCCATCGAGCCGTTGACCAGAATAATGGTCTTCTCTGCGGCGTCTGCGCGATAGAACTCCGTGTAAACCCGATACTGACCCTGTATATCCAGCACAGCGATTTCTGGCCTCATGTCATAAGACTCCAAGCAAGCGGGTATGCGCGCAAATGAGATTGCACGAGCTTTGTGACAGGTAGGCATACGCCTGGAATTTTGGAGCCCATGTCGATCCAATGCAGACCGGTCGACGGGTATTGTTATTGGCGGGCAGTCTGCCGGGGGAAGGCGGAACCTGAGGGTTCTCTACCGGCAAAAAGTTTCTTAGAAGTATGTTGTGACTCATCGGTCACATTTCGGCCGACGTCCTGATTCAAGCAGGGGTCACGTCATCGCGCAAGTGTCATTCGTAAATTGTTCGACAACTTCTGCTGAGCGGTCGCCTGCTTAGATCAAATGAATCTCTTCGGTGCGCAAGGCGCGGTACTCGCCCGGTTTTAGCGCATTGTCGAGCACCAGCGGGCCCATGGATTCGCGGTGCAGGCGCAGCACCTTGTTGTCGAAGTGGCCGAACATGCGCTTCACCTGATGGTATCGACCCTCGACAATGCTCAGCCGCGCCGACTTCGGCACCAGCAGCTGTAACCCGGCGGGTTGGGTGGTGAGGTCTTCGAAAGCGAAATACAGCCCTTCGCTGAACTTGATTGCATATTCGGGGCCGATGTCCTGCTCGGTCTCGACGTAGTAGACCTTGGGCAGTTTGGTCTGCGGTTGAGTCAGGCGTCGCGACCAGCTGCCGTCATTAGTGATCAGCATCAGACCGGTGGTGTTGAAATCGAGGCGCCCGGCGATGTGCAGCTCGTCCTTGTCCGGCTCATGGATCAGATCGAGCACGGTCGGGTGCTGCGGGTCGCGGGTGGCGCTGACGCACCCAGCCGGTTTGTGCAGCATGAAGTAGCGGGCAGGTTTGCCGACTTGCAGCACGTCCTCGTCGACCTCCACACGGCTGAACTCCAGCACCTCGGCGTGCGGGTCACTGACGATTTTTCCGTCGACCCGGACGCGCTTTTCCACCAGCAACAGACGTACCTGCTTACGGTTGAAGCGCGGCAGATTGCTGAGGAAACGGTCAACACGCATGGCTAGAGATCGGTGGGAAAAGGGCCGCGCATCTTACGTGATTGGCCGGGCGGCTGCTTGCAACTGCGCCTCGACCTGAGCGCAGCTCGGGCACAAGCAGGAGAGGTTGCGCAGTCCGGCCGGCAACGCTTCGAGCACGGCCGGATCGATGCTGACGCTGTAGCACCAGCATGCGCGATCGGCGGTTCGCGGGTCGGCCAGGCTGCAGTTGTTGGAAGCGCCGCATGCCGGGCAGAGGTCAGGTTTATTCATGTAGGACTATTCATGTAGGACTATTCATGTAGGACTTCATAACTGGAGTGAGGCATTTCCACGCAGGTGCGGTTACGGCCAGCTTGCTTGGCCCGGTACATCGCATGATCGGCCCGCGACAGCAACGTGTGCAATTCCGTTGGCAGTAATCCGATGGCGGGCATTCTAATGGCACGGCGGGGAAATAACTGCTGGATTTGTAGGGTGAATCGGTGGGGATCAGGGTTAGGTGGCGTTTGGGCTGACGCCTTCGCGGGCAAGCCTCGCTCCTACAGGTCTTGCGTTAATCCTGTAGGAGCGAGGCTTGCCCGCGAATCGTCAGATCAACGCAAATCTTTCAGATACGCCCGCCATCCGCCGAAATGGCTGATATTCACCGCCCTCTCCAACCCATACCCCTCACAGATAAACCCGCTCTCCCAGCGCCCATCCGCCAGTTGCACCTTGCCCAATCCCAACGGCGCCGGAATCCCGGTCAGGAACGAACCCAACTCGCTGCTCGGCAGCTCCCACACTTCCACTGCGATTGCCACGCCGCCATCCTTCACTCGAACCATGCCGGGACGATACGGTGGGCCGCCAGCCAGTGCATACAGTTGATAGTCCGGTGAGCTCAACGTGCTCTCGACCAGCCGAGCCCCGCGTCGCTTCAGTTGCCAGTTCAGCGCCAGCCCGTCCAGGTGCGCGCCACACACCACCAGTCGCGCTCGGTCATTGCGAGCGACGGCAGTCGGCGTGGGTGAAGTACGCTGCAAGGCATCCGCTACCCCCAACAAATATTGATCGGTAAACACCCGCCCAAACAGCGTCACGCCCCACGGCAAACCATTGCCCATAAATCCGCTGGGCACGGCGACGGCGGCGTAATCGAGCAGGTTCATGAAGTTGGTGTAATAACCCAGTTCCGAATTGCGCAGCACCGGTTCGGCGTCCAGTTCCGCCAGCGTAACGGGACGGCCGATGGTCGGCGTGACGACGCAATCAAGATTTTCCAGCGCCTTGTCGCACAGCGCTTTCAGCGCTTGCAGCCGGTACTGGGCACGGAAGGTTTGCACGCCGCTCACCGCCGGCGCCTTGGCCAGCACCGCGCGAATCACCGGCAGCACGGCTTCGGGGTTTTGCGCCATCAACTCGCCGGCCACGCTGTAGCGCTCGGCCACCCACGGCCCTTCGTAGAGCAAACGCGCCGCTTCGAGGAACGGCGACAGATCCAGTTCCACCGCTTCGCCGCCCAAGGCCTTGAGCTGATCGATGGCATCACCAAACAACAGCGGCCCTTCAGGGCAGCCGAAAAATTCCAGGTCCTGCGCACGTGGTACGCCGAAGCGGAACGAGCGAGGCGTACCGAACGCCGAGCCGTCGTTCCACAGCGGGTTGCTGCGGCTGTACTCATCCCGTGGATCAAGGTGCGCGGTGAGCGCCAGTAACTGACTGGCTTCCCGGGCGGTGGCGGTGAAGGTCGTCACGCAATCCAGCGTGCGGCAGGCCGGCACCACACCCGCCGTGGAAATCAGACCTTTGCTGGCTTTCAACCCGACCAGATTGTTCAATGCCGCCGGCACGCGCCCGGAGCCGGCGGTGTCGGTGCCCAACGAAAAACTCGCCACGCCGAGCGCCACTGCCAGCGACGAACCGGCGCTGGAACCGCCCGATGGATACTCCGGCAACACGCTGTTCGGGCAGGCGCCGTAGGGCGAGCGACTGCCGTTGAGACCAGTGGCGAACTGATCAAGATTGGTCTTGCCCAGCGGGATCGCACCGAGTGCCAGCAGTTGCTCGACGATGGTTGCTGACTGCTCCGGGACATAGGCAAAATCAGGACACGCTGCCGTCGTCGGAATGCCCGCCAGGTCGATGTTGTCCTTGATCGCGAATGGCACACCAAACAGCGGCAGGCTGTCGAGGTCGCGACCGTCGAGGGCGGCGAGGTACGGTTCCAATTCCTCGACACTGAGCAAGTGGATGAACAGGTGATAGTCCGGGTTCAGCGCCGCGGCTTTATCGCGCAGGCTCAGCAGCAGTTGCCGAGGCGTGATATTGCCGTGGCGGTAGGCGTTGCGCAGGGCGTCGAGTTGCAGATTGATGTTCATGGCGTTAATCCTTTTTCAAAATGGGTTCAGTCGAGTTCCAGCACCACGACGCGCTGTCCGGCGCGCACCGCCGAACCCGGTTGCACGCGAATCTCACGCACCACGCCGGCGATGGGCGCGAGCAGCGGAATTTCCATCTTCATCGACTCCAGAATCACCAGCACATCACCGGCGGCGACCCGGCTGCCGGTCTCGACCTGAACCTGCCAGAGGTTGCCGGCGATGTGGCTGTCGACGCTCTGCTGACCGTTGGCCAGCGGTGCGTCTTCGGTCACTTCCGGGGCCAGTTCTTCGCTGTCGAAATGTGCCTGGCCGCTGGCGATCCAGCGCTCGCGTTCGGCGTTGAACGCGCCTTTTTGCTGATCGCGAAACGCGGCAATGGTCTCGGCTTCTTGCGTCAGGAACGCCTGATAATCGGCGAGGTTTAACTGACTGTGCTCGATGTTCAGATCGAAGCGCCCGAGGGGGAAATCCCGGCGAATGCGCAGCAGTTCGTCGGCGCTCACCGGGTAGAAACGGATCTGATCGAAGAAGCGCAGCAGCCACGGTTTGCCGTCGAACGCGGCGACCTCGCGGTAGCGATTCCACATCTGCAAGGTGCGACCGACAAACTGATAACCGCCAGGACCTTCCATGCCGTACACGCACATGTAGGCGCCACCGATGCCCACCGAGTTTTCCGCGGTCCAGGTGCGCGCCGGGTTGTACTTGGTGGTCACCAGGCGATGGCGTGGATCGAGTGGAGTGGCGACCGGAGCGCCCAGATACACGTCGCCCAAACCCATCACCAGGTAGCTGGCGTCGAACACTGTACGCTGCACCTCATCGAGGTTCGGCAGGTCGTTGATGCGGCGGATGAACTCCAGATTGCTCGGGCACCACGGCGCATCCTTGCGCACGGTGGTCATGTATTTTTCGATGGCCAATTGGCAAGCCGGATCGTCCCAGGACAACGGCAGATGGACGATGCGCGAGGGCACTTGCAGGTCTTTGGCGGCGCACACCGCGTCCCATTCGCCAGCGACGATGCCAAGCAAATCGGCCAGCGGCAGCTGCTCGGGTTGGTAGTGCACTTGTAGCGAGCGGATGCCTGGCGTCAGGTCGATCACGCCGTGCAGGTGTTTGCTTTCCAGCGCCTGCATCAGGGCGTGGGCGCGGAAGCGCAGAACGAGGTCGAGTTCCGGAGCGCCAATTTCAAGGAGTAGGTGAGTGTCCCCCGACAGTCGTGCAACCAGCCGCGTATCGCCCTGACCCAAATCCAACACCACCGGCGACACAACCCCCTGTGGGAGCTGGCCTGCCAGCGATGAAGTTGATGCGGTGTCTGGTCGGGGCCCATCGCTGGCAGGCCGGCTCCCACATTGATCCCATTTCAAGGCGAGGGTGCGGGCGCTCTTCAGGTCGACGGGGTGGAACTGCACTTTGTCCCCGGCCTTCAGCTGACCGAGCTGCCAGAGGTCAGCTTCGATCACTGTCACCGGGCACACAAACCCACCGAGGCTCGGGCCGTCCGGACCGAGGATCACGGGCATGTCGCCGGTAAAATCCACTGCGCCGATAGCATACGGATTGTCGTGAATGTTCGACGGATGCAGCCCGGCTTCGCCACCGTCGGCGCGCACCCATTCAGGCTTCGGTCCGATCAGGCGCACGCCGGTTCGGCTGGAGTTGAAGTGGACTTCCCACTGCGTGGCGAAGAAGGTGCCGATGTAGTTTTCGGTGAAGTATTCCGGTGCACCGTGTGGGCCGTAGATCACCCGGATCTGTCGCACGGCCGGCAGTTCGCTGATCTGAGTTTCAGGTAGTTGCGCTCCCGTGCTGCGATCGTTCAAGGCCGGGATATGCAACACATCCCCGGCTCTTAGCGCGCGACCACCATGACCGCCAAACTGACCCAGTGTGAAGGTGCTTTTGCTGCCCAGATAATCCGGCACCTGCAAACCACCGCGCAGGCACAGATAGCTGCGCGCGCCCGTGCCGGCAATCGTGCCGAGGCTCAAAGTAGCGCCTGCCGGAACCAGCAGCACAGTGTTCATCGGCACGGCTTCACCGTTCAGCGCCAATGGAATCACCGCGCCGGTCACCGTCACGACCGCCTCGCAATTGAAGCGCAGCAACGGCCCGCTCATGGTAATTTCCAGCGCCGCGGCACCTTCGTCATTTCCCAGCAAGCGGTTGCCCAACCGCAGCGCGCGACTGTCCATCGGCCCCGACGGTGGCACGCCCACCGCCCAATAACCGAGACGGCCGGGATAGTCCTGAACACTGGTTTGTGTGCCGGCGCTGAGCACTTCAAACGTGCGGGCCTGATAAACCAGACCTTCCAGACAACGGGTCCACGGCTGGCCACTGGCAAAGGGCGTATCAAGCAGAATCTGTCGCAGGTAATCGCGGTTGGTTTCCACCCCGTAGAGCAGGCTGTCGCCCAACGCTTGATGCAGATCGGCGCGCGCCTCTTCGCGGGTCGGTGCCCAGCTGATGACCTTGGCGATCATCGGGTCGAAGTACGGCGGGATCTCGCAACCGGCCTCGACCCACGTGTCGATGCGCAGGTGTTTGCCATCGGCAACAGGAAAGTTCACGGCAGTGAGCAAGCCAGGACTCGGCTGAAAATCCCGCCCCGGATCTTCCGCATAAAGCCGCGCCTGAATCGCATGGCCTTCGGCTTTCAGACCTTGGCTCAACTCGCTCAATGGCGGCAAATCACCGGCCGCCAGTTCCACCATCCAGCGCACCAGGTCCACGCCCCACACCTGTTCGGTGACGCCGTGTTCGACCTGCAAACGGGTGTTCACTTCCAGAAAGTAGAAACGCTGATCCTCACTGTCGAAGACAAATTCCACGGTGCCAGCGCTACGATAATTCACAGCTTTCGCCAGTTTGATCGCAGCGGCGCACAGTTCTTCAGCCATGCCGTCGGGCAGGTTCGGCGCGGGAGTTTCTTCGAGGACTTTCTGGTTGCGTCGCTGCACCGAGCAGTCGCGTACGCCGAGCGCAATCACTTCACCCTGACCATCGCCAAACACCTGGACTTCCAGATGGCGGGCGCGCTGGATGTACTTCTCGATGAACACACCGGCGTCGCTGAAGTTGTTCTGACCCAGGCGTTTGACCGCCTCGAAGGATTCACTCAACTCGGCGGCGCTACGGCACACGCGCATGCCGATGCCGCCACCGCCAGCGGTGCTTTTGAGCATCACCGGGTAGCCGACCTGCTCGCCGGCAATCAACGCCGCATCGAGGCTGTCGAGCAGTTCGGTGCCTTCGAGCATCGGCACGCCATGTTGCCTGGCCAACGCGCGAGCGGTGTGCTTGAGACCGAACACCCGCAGCTGCTGAGGCGTCGGGCCGATGAAGGCAATGCCGGCGGCTTCGCAGGCTTCGGCGAATGCGGCGTTTTCCGAGAGGAAACCGTAGCCGGGATGGATCGCCGTAGCGCCGGTGTCTTGGGCGATAGCGAGGATTTTATCGACAGCCAGATAAGTACCGGCCGCCGCGCCTTCACCGAGGCTGTGGGCTTCATCGGCTTGCAGAATGTGCAGGCTCGCGGCATCGGCTTCGGAGTAAACGGCAACGCCGTGGACCTGCAATTCGCGCAAGGTCCGCAGGATGCGGCAGGCAATGGCGCCACGGTTGGCAATCAGGACTTTTTCGAACATGGCATAACCCCCGGAGGCGATAGCGCATCAGCCTCGACCTGGGATGCGGGCCGTCCCGCAGTTTTTCGATAAGCGCCGAGGTCGTCCTCGACGGCAGAATCACCAGACTTGAAAACACCACTGGACTCATGTGGGAGCGGGCTTGCTCGCGAAGGGGCCGCTACATCCAACATTGATGTCGACTGACACTCCGCTTTCGCGAGCAAGCCCGCTCCCACATTTGATGTGTGGTGTTCTTACTTTTTCAGGCACTGGCCGGAACGGGCCTGGCACAGGGTGAACAACCATCTGCGCCACCGCGTTAATGTCAGTTCCATACCAGCAGCTCCGCAGGCGTAGGGTTGTAGGCGTTGCACGGATTGTTCAGTTGCGGGCAATTGGAGATCAGCACGATCACGTCCATCTCGGCCCGCAGGTCGACGTATTTGCCCGGTGCGGAAATCCCGTCTTCAAAGGTCAGCCCGCCATCTGCCGTGACCGGCACGTTCATGAAGAAGTTGATGTTCGGCCCGATGTCGCCTTTCCCCAAGCGCCCATCGTGGACACAGGCCCGCAGGTAGTTGTCGCGGCAGCTGTGCATGTAGCGTTTCTCCAGCGCGTAACGCACGGTGTTGCTCTCTTGCGCGCAAGCGCCACCGAGGGTGTCGTGGCGGCCGCAGGTGTCGGCGACGAGGGTCAGCATCGGTTTGCCGAGGTTGGAATAGAGCACGCTGCCGGTGCTCAGGTAGACGCTGTTCTGCCGGCGCAGCGTGCGTTGCACGTCATAGCGTTCCTTTGGGTTGGCGACGCTGTAGAACAAGGTATCGACCGCCTGATTCCCTTCCAGATCGAGGATGCGCAGGGTCTGGCCGGCCTTGACCTCCATCAGCCAAGGTTCACCGGCCGGGATGGTGGCGCGGTACACCGCAGCTTCTGGTTGCTTATGAGCAGTAGCGATAGCGAGTGACATGGCAGCAATCCTCAGGCGAACAAACGGTCGGTGTTGATGAAGCCGCGCTCGTTTTCCGGGCGCGAGGTGCGGCAGTGTTCGGCGACGCTGGCGTCGGCGTTCATCCAGCTGAGCTTCAGCGGTTTGGGGGCGTATTCCGGCGACGGGTCCATCGGATGCTGCAGCGCGGTGAGCACCACCAACGTGTCCATTGGTGCGTAGAGCTCGATGTAATCGCCCGCCTTGGAGTTGCCTTCGACGAAGTGAAAACGTCCGGCCTCATCGACGTTCACCCGGCTGAACAGGTTGAGGGTCATCAGCAAATCAGACAGGCCCAAACCCCACTTGCCCAGTTCCACCAGCAGGTTGTCGGTGCCATTGCGGAAGAAGCCATTGCGCAGTTCCTGATAACGGCCCGCGCCGTATTTTTCCGCGACTTCTTCAGCGCAGAGCACACCGCCGAGGCTGTCGCTCCAGCCGCAGGTGTCGGCGGTGATGGCGGCCAGTACGCGGCCCATGTCCGAGTACAGGCAATGGCCGGCGGTGAGCTTGGCCGTGTGTTGGCATTTGAGGCTGTCGGGCAGGTTGAGGCGTTCGGTTTTTTCGTTGGCGTTCAGCAGCGTCAGGCTGACGTTGACACCGCCGCGCAGATCGGTCAGGCGCAGCAATTGGCCGCGCTTTAAAACGAAGGAGCGATGACCGCCGCCGGGAAGCATTTCTTCGGCGAAGGGCGGGAACAGTTGGGTCGAATCAGTCATGGGCAAAATCCTCTTAAGCAATGCGAAGCGTGCCCGCCAGCTGAGCCGGCAAGGCGTCGACGGCGGCACGGGTGGTGCGGCGGTCGCTGTTCAAAGGAATGTCGTAAGTGATGCGTGCGCCATAGGCGCCGGGGGCGTGCGGGTCGACGCGGACCTTGTCGAACACCAGCAGGCGCGTGCCGAGGCTGAAGCCTTCGGACAGGTCATGGGTGACCATGAACACCGTCAATTGCGTCTCGCGCCACAGCTCCAGCAACAAGCCGTGCATGTCCTTGCGGATGCCCGGATCGAGCGCACCGAAGGGCTCGTCGAGCAGCAACACGCGGGGCTTCATGATCAGCGCCTGGGCGATGGCCAGCCGTTGCTGCATACCGCCGGAAAGCTGCGCCGGGTATTTATCCAGCGAGTGGCCGAGGCCGACTTTGTGCAGTAGCACCGAGGCTTGTTCGCGGGCGTCTTTTTTAGCGCTGCCAAACAAGCGCCCGAGCAGCGGCGAACGTGGCAGTTCAAGGCCGAGGGCGACGTTGTCCAGCACCGTCAGATGCGGGAACACCGAATAGCGCTGGAACACCACGCCTCGACTGGCATCCGGTTCACCGGCCAAGGCTTTTCCGTCTAAAAGAATCTCGCCGCGACTGGCTTTTTCCTGGCCCAGCAACAGCCGCAGGAAGGTCGATTTGCCGCAACCGGAAGCGCCGACCAAGGTGCAGAACTCACCCTCGTTGACGTTCAGGTTCAGCCTTTCGAGCACCACCTGATCAGCGTATTGCTGCCAGACGTTTTTCACCGTGATGAAGCTCATGCCCGTGCTCCTTCATACCAAGGGAACGCACGCTGGGTCAGGCGTTTCAGGCCCCAATCCATCAGCCAGGCGAGCAGGGTGATCCAGACCACGTACGGCAGGATCACGTCCATTGCCAAATAACGGCGCACTAGAAAAATCCGATAGCCGAGACCGTCGGTGGACGCGATGGCTTCAGCGGCAATCAGGAACAACCACGCCGAGCCGAGCATCAGCCGCAGCGAAATCAGCAGGCGCGGCAGCAATTGCGGGAGCACCACCCGCAGCATCAGCGTCCAGGTCGAGGCGCCGAGGGTTTGCGCCTTGATCAGCAACTCGACGGGAATTTCACGAGCACGTTGTTCCAGATCACGCGCCAGGCACGGGGTGATGCCGATCACGATCAGCATCACTTTCGACAATTCACCCAGCCCGAAGACGATGAACAGAATCGGCAGAATCGCCAGTGGCGGCACCATCGACAGCACCGTCAGCAACGGCGATAACGGTGCGCCGAATAGCGGCAAGGTGCCGGCGGCGATGCCCAGGCACAGCCCGGCCAACGCGCTGATACCGAGGCCGATGGCGAGTCGGCGCAGGCTGGACGCGGTGTCTTGCCACAGTACGTATTCACCGGTGCGGGTGTCGGCGGTGAAGGCCAGGCGTTTCACCGCGTCGGTCATCTGTACGGCACTCGGCAACAGCTTGTCGTTAGGGTTGTCCGTCAGCCGCTCGGCCGAGCCCATGAAGTAGGCAAACAGCACCAGGGCGAACGGCAGGATCACCAACAGCAGGCGACTCGGGCGATCCGGGTGGCGATTGATCAGGCGCATGGCCACGTCCTCCTGTTACAGCTTGGCGTCGGCGGCCATCTGCACGTAGCTCGGGTCGAAGCGCAGCTTGAGGTTGCTCTTGTCGCCGCTGGTCACGCCGTTGGCGAAGGCCATGCCGACGGCGCTGGTGTCTTTGGCGCCTTCACCGAGCAAGCCGTGCTGGAACGAGAACTCGGCGACCTTGCGCATGGTCTCCGGCAGTTGCTTGCTGGTGGAAAACGCCAGCGCCTCCTGCGGAGTAGCAAATAGCTTGGTGGTGTCGAGTTGCGCCTGGAAGCCGGCCAGGTCGGTGCCCGAGGCCTTGGCCATGTGTTCGAGTGCGACTTTGCTGGCGGCGCTTTTCGCGTTCATCAACTCGACCACTTCAAACCATGCGCCGGTCAACGCTTTGCCCAGCGCCGGGTTGTCTTTGAGGGTGGCGCTGTTGACCACCATCATGTCCATGATTTCGCCGGGGATCTGGCTGGAATTGAACACTTCGGTCACGCCGGGTTTGGCCCTGATGTCCGAGAGCATCGGGTTCCAGGTGGTGACGGCGTTGACCTGATCGGTGTTGAAGGCGGCCGAGATATCGGCGTCGGAGGTGTTGACCACTTTCAGGTCTTTCTCGGTGAGGTCCACCGAATCCAGCGCTCGGGCCAGCAAATAGTGGGAAACCGACAGCTCGACCAGATTGACGTCCATGCCCTTGAGGTCAGTGACTGTCTTGCCGTCGCCCTTGAGGACGATGCCGTCGTTGCCGTTGGAGAAGTCGCTGACGATCAGCGCGGTGCTGTCGACGCCACCGGCAGCCGGGATGGTCAGTGCATCCATGTTGGTCATGGTGCAGCCGTCGAACTGGCCGGCGGTGTATTGGTTGATGGATTCGACGTAATCGTTGAGCTGCACCACATCGATCTTGATGCCGTACTTCTTCGCCCATTTGTCGACGATGCCTTGGCTGCCAGCGTATTCCCAGGGCATCCAGCCGGCGTAGATGGTCCAGCAGACGCTGAAGTGGTCTTTCTGGGCGGCTTGGGACGAGACGCTCACGAGGGCGGCGAACGCAGCGGCGAGCAGGGCGGGTAAACGAAGCTTGAGCATGGGTGGTTCTCCAGTTGATCAAGGGCGGGCAGGAGTCAACGCGGCACCGCGAACGGTGGCTTGTCTCCCGGGCTTTTGTCCCGCCGTGTAACCTCAACTGGAGGTCGCCAACTCTCGGACCAGCCACTCGCCTAAGCGAGCCGGAACCCTAGTCAGCCATTTGCAAATTGTGGTGCCGCGAACCTGTGATGACTCCTGCACGCTTTTACTAAAGCGAGAGCCGTGCCAAGTCGGTTGGAGCGCTCTAGCGTGGGGGATTGCCCGTTTGATGATAAGGCAGGCAACCGCGCCGTTGCCTTGTGATGGTGCGCCGACGCACCGCAATGGGACGTGATGGCCACTGATCCGAAGGTCGTCCTGGCCGCGCACTTGGTCGTGGTTTACGAGTCAAAAAAGGTGTCAGTCGGCCTGTACCGGCTGCGGGTCTTTCAGGAGGCCGCCATGTTTCGTCGACTGTTGTTTGCCGCTGCGCTGGGGCTCGGATTGTCCGGTTGTTATTACTACGCCGGGGGTTACGACGTTGCGTATCCCGCGCCTTATTACTACCCCGGCTATTCGCCTTATTCCTACTATTACGGCCCGCGCTACTACTATGGCCCGCGCTTCTATGGCGGTTATCGCTATTATTATTGGGGCGGTCATTCGCCCCGTTATTACGGCGGTGGATATCGTGGTGGCCACCACTAATCAGCGCGTGAATAGATGAAAAACCTTTCATCGGCGACTTGTTTCAATGTGTTTCAGAAACGCACCAGATTTCGAATTCGATGTCTGATCTTTCGACAGCCACCGAATAATTGACTGTCGCCTGCCAGCGTCGCTGGTGTGGCTCACTCGCGGTCCAGGAGGCCGCCATGCTCTCTCGAATTCTTCTGATTGCTGTATTGGGATTGTCTCTTGGCGCGTGCGTGCCCTATTCCGATGGAGGAGCCAGCTACTACAGTTCCGAGGTCTACACCTCGCCAGCGCCAGCCTATTACTCCGGCGGCGGGCCTTACTACTCAGGTGGCGGTGGGTACTACACGCAACCTCGTCGGTACTACGCACCGCCTGCGCGGTATTACCAGCCAACACCACGGTATTACTACCAGCCGCGGGTTTATCAACCGTCTCCGCGTTATTACCAGTCGCAACGAGGCGACTACCGGGCTCATCAGAATCACGGCTGGGATGGCCGTAATCGCGGCAACTGGAACAATGACGACCGCGGACACGATGGACGCAACAATCATGGCGGACGAGGCGACCACAACGGTCGTGGCGATCACGATGGCCGAGGCGGCCGCCGCTAAAACCAATTAGTTAAAATGCAATACCTGTGGGAGCGGGCTTGCTCGCGAAGGCGGTGTGTCAGACAGCATTAATGTCGTCTGACACACCGCTTTCGCGAGCAAGCCCGCTCCCACATTTTTTTGTATTGTTACAAATCCGCCAAGGGATGCCGGCCTTCCCAAACCTTCTGGAAATGCGCCTCCACCACCGCATCCGGCACATTATTGATGTCCGGCCAGTGCCAGTGAGGTTTCTGGTCCTTGTCGATCAACCGCGCTCGCACACCTTCGCTGAACTCCGGATGACGGCAGCAGTTGAGGCTCATGGTGTATTCCATCTGGAAAACCTGAGCCAGCGACATGTGCCGTGCGCGGATGATCTGTTCCCACACCAGATGAGCGGTCAGCGGCGAGCCTTCGCTCATGGTTTTCGCGGCGCGGCTCAAGAGCATATCCGTGCTGTCGCGCAACTGGCTGACGGCTTTCCAGGCGCAGCGCACGTCGCTGACATCCAGCAACTCGTCGATCTGCTGGCGTCGCGGCAGCCATTGCGCTTCGGGCATCTGTCCGACGGCTTCCTGCTGCAGGGCCTTGAGCAGGCTGTTGAGCTGCATCGGTGTCTGTTCCTGCCAGTTCAATTGCAGCAAGCCTTCGATCAGCTCTTCTTGCTGTTCATCGAGCAGGAAACGGTCGGCCAGGCCCAGATCGATCGCATCGCGACCGTTCATATGCGCGCCGGTCAGGCCGAGAAACAATCCGAGCTTGCCGGGCAGTCGCGACAGGAACCAACTGGCCCCGACGTCCGGGTACAGGCCGATGCTGATTTCGGGCATCGCCAATCGGCTGCTCGGCGTGACAATGCGAATGCTCGACCCTTGCAGCAGGCCCATACCGCCGCCGAGCACATAACCATGTCCCCAACAGATCAGCGGTTTGGGGTAGGTGTGCAGATTGAAGTCCAGACGATATTCCGCCGCAAAGAAGTGCGCGGCCAGGGGCGGCACCTCGCCGGGATGGGCGCGACAGGCTTCCACCAGGCTGCGGACTTCACCGCCGGCGCAAAAGGCCTTGTTGCCGTTGCCGCGCAACACCACGCAGACGATTTGCGGCTCTTTGGCCCAGGCGTCCAGTTGATCGCGCAGGGCGTTGATCATCGGCAAGGACAGCGCATTGAGCGACTTTTCGGCATCCAGGCTGGCGATGCCGATACGGGCACCGTCGGTGCCGGTGAGTTCTTCGAAGTGCAGATTCATCGTGACCTCGATCGGGAATTTGAGCGTTCAGTATGATCGCTATATCGGAAAGTGCCGGATCTGCGTCAGATCAATTGACAAGCGTGATGGGCTTTCCTAGGGTTCGCCCCATTGTTTTTGCCGGATGTAACCATGACTGCTGACGACCGTATCAAACTCGAACCGAGCTGGAAGGAGGCACTGCGTGCCGAGTTCGACCAGCCCTACATGGCAGAATTGCGCGCCTTTCTGCAAGAGGAACGTGCGGCGGGCAAGGAAATCTATCCGCCAGGCCCGATGATTTTCAACGCACTCAACTCCACGCCGCTGGACAAGGTCAAGGTCGTCATCCTCGGCCAGGACCCGTACCACGGCCCGGGCCAGGCCCACGGCTTGTGCTTCTCGGTGCAACCGGGCGTGCCGGCGCCGCCGTCGCTGGTGAACATCTACAAAGAGTTGAAGCGCGACCTGAACATCGATATTCCGAGCCACGGCTACCTGCAGAGTTGGGCCGAGCAGGGCGTGCTGATGCTCAACACCACCATGACCGTGGAGCGTGGCAACGCCAATGCGCACAAGGACAAGGGCTGGCAGTTTTTCACCGATCGAATCATTCAAGTGGTCAGTGAACAGCAACCGCATCTGGTGTTCATGCTGTGGGGCGCCCATGCGCAGAGCAAGCAGAAACTCATCGATGCGACCAAGCATTTGGTCCTGACCTCGGTGCATCCGTCACCGCTGTCCGCCTATCGCGGTTTTCTCGGGTGCGGGCACTTCAGCCGGACCAACAAGTTTCTGGAGCAGAATGGCGAGACGCCAATCGAGTGGCGGCTGCCGCCGGTTTGATGCAATGACCGAAAGGGCCCCTTCGCGAGCAAGCCCGCTCCCACATTTGACCGAGTCTGTCTGGACACCTCGGTCAAATGTGGGAGCGGGCTTGCTCGCGAATGAGGCGACTCGGTCTATCAAGGGGATTCCGAATCCCGGTTCCAATACTTGAACAACGGCTCCGCCAGAAACAACACAAACAACAACCGCATCACCTGCATCGCCGTCACCAACGGCACCGACAGTTGCAGCGTCTCCGCCGTCAGGCTCATCTCCGCAATCCCGCCGGGCATCATGCCCAACGTCAGCGAGCGCAGATCCAGGTGGGTCAGCGCACTCAAGCCCAGTGCGGCCAGTGTGGCGATCAACATGGTCAACACTGTACCGATCAACGTCCGCCCCATGAACGACGGCGCACGGCGGAAGAACTGCCGGTTGAAGTGACACCCCAACCCACTGCCAATCAACCATTGGCCGATCTGGCTGCCGCCATTCGGCAAACCAATGTGCAGATCCCAGCCAATGCTCACCGCTGCGCTCACCAGCAACGGCCCGAACAGCCACGGATTGGGTTGACGCAGACGTTCCCAGAGCCAGGCCGCCAATGCGCCCGCCGGGAATAGCAGCGCCAGCCACCACCAATTGACGACGCTCGGATGAAAAACCGGTGCGCCATTGCCCAGCAAATACTTGAAGGCTGCCGGCACGCACAGCACCACCACCAACACCCGCAAACTTTGCCCCGCCGCCACGCGACTGAGCACCGCACCGTTGCGGGCGCCGAGGTTGACCATCTCTCCGGAACCGCCCGGCATGCTGGAAAAGAACGCGGTGGCGCGATCTTCACCGGTACGCCGCATCAACCAGACCCCGACGATCGCGGAGAGGCTGGTGACCAGCGCACCAAAGAAGATCAGGCCGAAGTGGCTCAGCACCTGCTCCATCACCACCGGGGTGAAGTGCAGGCCGATACCGATGCCGACGATCCACTGGCCGCACTTGCGACCGCCAGGGATTTCCGCCAATTGCCAGGGCGTCAAACAGCGCACAAGGATGATCGCCAGCAGCGAGCCGACCATCCATGGCAGCGGCCAGCCGACCTGGCTGGCGAGGTAACCGCCCAGCGCGCCCACCAGCGGCGTGCCCCACCAGGCGTTGAAAGGTGTTCGATCAGACATCGGCGATAACACGCCGCGCGACCGAGCGCTTGCGCCAGATCCGCACAATCGGCACCAGCAGCATCACCGCGATCAATGCCCAGACCCCGACGGTAATCCCGCTTGACCAGAGAATCTCCAGCGAACCGTTGGAGATCGACAAGGCGCGACGCAGGTTTTGTTCCATCAAACCACCGAGGATGAAACCCAGCAGGACCGGCGACAACGGGAAATCCAGCTTGCGCAGGATATAGCCGAAGATGCCGATGCCGATCATCAGGAACAGGTCGAAGGTAGTGGCATGCACCGCGAACACACCGATGGCGGTAATGATCGCGATCATCGGCACCAGCGCCCAGTTCGGCACGGCGAGGATGCGCGTGAAGATGCGGATCATCGGAATGTTGAGGATCACCAGCATGATGTTGGCGATAAACAACGAAGCGATCAGGCCCCAGACGATGTCCGGCTGCTGTTGAAACAGCAGTGGACCAGGGGTGATGTTGTACAGCGACAGTGCGCCGATCATCACCGCCGTGGTACCCGAGCCGGGAACGCCGAGCGTCAGCATCGGCACCAGCGCGCCACAGGCTTCAGCACCGATAGCGGTTTCCGGCGCGGCGAGGCCACGCTTGTCGCCTTGGCCGAATTTTCCGCTTGGACCCGCGATGCGTTTCTCGGTCATGTAAGCCACGGCGCTGGCCAGTGTCGCGCCAGCACCGGGCAACACGCCCATGATGAAGCCAAGCACACCACAACGCATGTTCACCCAGAACACCGACGCGGCCTCCTTGAAGTTGAACATCATGCGGCCGGTGGCCTTGAACGCTTCCTGGCCACGGTGGGTTTTTTCCAGCAGCAACAGGATTTCGCTGATGGAGAACAGACCCAGCACCAGCACCACGAATTGAATGCCGTCGGTGAGGTGGATGTTGTCCCCGGTAAAACGATAGACGCCGCTGTTGGCATCAATGCCGACGGTCGACAGAAACAGCCCGATCAGCGCTGCGATAAAGGTCTTCAACGGTCGATCGCCGGCCATGCCGCCGAGGCAGACAATCGCGAACACCATCAGTACGAAATATTCCGCCGGACCGAAGGCAATCGCCCATTTCGCCAGAATCGGTGCAAACACCACCATCCCGCAGGTGGCGATGAAGGCGCCGATAAAGGAACTCCACGCCGACAGTGACAGCGCAACGCCCGCCATGCCTTGACGGGCCATCGGGTAGCCGTCGAGGGTGGTCATCACGGTGGAGGCTTCGCCCGGAATGTTCAGCAGGATCGAACTGATCCGGCCGCCGTACTCGCAACCCAGATAAACCGCTGCCAGCAAGATTAACGCCGACTCCGGTGGCAGGCCGAGGGCGAAGGCGATCGGGATCAGCAACGCCACGCCGTTGATCGGGCCCAGGCCCGGGAGCAGGCCGACGACGGTGCCAATCAGCGTGCCGCAGAGTGCGGTCACCAGGTTGTAAGGGGTCAATGCGACGCCGAAGCCGTGACTCAAATAACCAAGCGTATCCATATCAGTTCTCCAGAACGTCGAGCAGGCCCAGAGGCAGCGGCACGTCCATGACTTTGTCGAACAGCAGGTACAGGCCGATACTCATCAGGCTGATGATCACTGCGCTCGCCAACCAGCGTCCGCCATACAGGCGCGCCATTGGAATGCCAATCAGCATGCTGCTGAGGATGAAGCCCAAGGGTTCGAACAGCCCGGCGAAGATCAGCAGCAATACCACGCACAGGCCGATCTTGGTCAGGGTTTCGCGATCCATCGGTGGGTCTTCATCGGTGTGTTTGATCGGCGAGGGGCGATACACCATGTACACCAGCCCCAAACCCATCAGCCCCAGCATCAACAGGGGAAAGGCCCGTGGTCCGATCGGTTCGTAGGAAAAAGGCGCCTGGTAAGGCCAGGCCATCAGCACCAGGCTGAGGCAGGCCAGCAACAGCACCGAAGCAAAAATGCGTTGTAAGAGCATGGGGAACTCCTGTGCCACGGCCCCCGTAGAACGGAGCCGCAGCCGCTAGACAGAGACGATCACTGAATCAGGCCGAACTCTTTGGCCAGCACTTTGTAGTCCGCGACCTGCTTCTTCACGTAGGTGTCCAGCTCCGGGCCGGTCATGGCGAACGGGAACAGTTCACGCTGATCGCGCAGCGTGGCGAACTCGTCGGAAGCCAGCAACTTGTCAAAGGCGTCTTTCCACCAGGCGTAGTCTTCATCGCTGACTTTTGGCCCCAGGTAGAAGCCGCGAACCACCGGCCAGACGATGTCGTAGCCTTGTTCCTTGGCGGTCGGAATGTCTTTCATTTCCGGCTCGTCGAGGCGCTTCTCGGAGAACACCGCCAGCAGGCGCATGTCGCCGCTCTGGATGTGCGGCATGGAGTCGGAGATGTCGGTGCTGCCGACCTGGATGTGGCCGCCGAGCAGGGCGGTGGCGATTTCACCGCCGCCTTCGAGGGCGACGTAACGCAGGTCACGCGGGTTGATCCCGGCCGCCTTGGCGATCAGTGCGGTTTGCATCCAGTCCTGGCTGCCGACGGTGCCGCCGGAACCGATCACCACTTTGCTCGGGTCTTTCTTCAGCGCTTGAACGAGGTCGTCGAGGTTCTTGTAAGGCGAATCGCTTTTCACCGCGATGGCGCCATAGCTGGTGCCTACGGCGGCCAGCCAACGAACGTTGGATTCATCAAAACGCCCGAACTTGCCCTGCGCCAGGTTCAGCAGCGAACCGCTGGACCACGCCACCAACGTGCCGGCGTCGGCCGGACGCTGCGCCACCACCGCGTTGTACGCCACTGCGCCGACACCGCCGGGCATGTAGGTCACGCGCATCGGTTTGGTCAGCAATTTCTGGTTCACCAGCGCGCTTTGCGCCAGTTTGCAGGTCAGGTCGAAACCACCGCCCGGCGAGGCTGGGGCGATGCATTCCGGGCGTTTAGGCTCGGCCATCAGTTGGCCGGCAAACAGCACGCAGCTGGCGGCAAGGGCGAAACGGCGCAGTGATCGGTTCATGGTGTCTCCACGGGAGTTATTGTTTTTGGGGATGTTTCAGATGCGTCGGTTTTGCGCTGCGCGCCCGGCTTCGGCGCTGGCGAGCGTAAACGATGAACATCGGGGGAAAGGGTGTGGCGGGCAAGCCTGGAGCTGTGTGGACAGCATGGTGCAGTACCTCGTTATTGTTCTTATTGGCGAAAACGCATCAAGGCGTTTTTCGGGAGCTACATTTCAAAGCACGATTCGATGGCTTGCAGACGAAACCATCCGTGGGCCGACTCTAACGGGCGAACCTTTCACTAACCTTTCAGCAGGCTTTCATGGTTTTCGGGCTTCACAGCGGCGGATGCGGCTGTAAACTCCGCGCCAAAGAATGGCGTCGAACATCCCTGAATGAGGTAAAGATCCATGCGTGTTCTGCTCGTCGAAGACCATCTGCAGCTCGCCGACAGTGTCGCCCAGGCACTCAAGAGCACCGGGCTGACCGTGGATGTGCTGCACGACGGCGTGGCGGCCGACCTGGCATTGAGCAGCGAGGAATACGCCATGGCGATCCTCGACGTCGGCCTCCCGCGCATGGATGGTTTCGAAGTGCTGGCGCGCCTGCGGGCCCGGGGCAAGAACCTGCCGGTGCTGATGCTGACCGCCCGCAGCGACGTCAAGGATCGGGTCCACGGCCTGAACCTCGGGGCCGACGACTACCTGGCCAAACCGTTCGAACTGACCGAGCTCGAAGCGCGGGTCAAAGCCTTGCTGCGCCGCAGTGTGCTCGGTGGTGAACGCCAGCAGACCTGCGGTGTGCTGTCTTACGATCTGGACACGCGGCGCTTCACCCTCGGCGAAGAGTTGCTGACCCTGACCTCCCGCGAGCAGGCCGTGCTCGAAGCGCTGATCGCCCGCCCAGGTCGGGTGATGAGCAAGGAACAACTGGCTTCCCAGGTGTTCGGCCTGGACGAAGAAGCCAGTCCCGATGCCATCGAGATCTACGTCCATCGTCTGCGCAAGAAGCTCGACGGCCAACCGGTCGCCATCGTGACGTTCCGCGGCCTCGGTTACTTGCTGGAAAGCCGCGATGCATAAGCCCAGCAGCCTGCGCTGGCGGTTGCTGTGGAACCTCGCGCTGTTGTTGGTGGTGTTGATGCTGGCCAGTGGTTTGAGCGCGTACTGGAACGGTCGCGAAGCCGCCGACACCGCTTACGACCGCACCTTGCTGGCCTCGGCGCGGACCATCGCAGCGGGTGTCTCCCAGCGCGACGGCACGCTGAGTGCCGACGTGCCTTACGTGGCCCTCGATACGTTTGCCTACGACAGCGCGGGGCGGATTTTTTACCTGGTCAACGACATCAACCAAAAGCTGATCTCCGGTTACGAAAACCTCCCACCACCGCCGCCCGGCACGCCGCGCACCGATGACTATCCGGCGCTGGCGCGTTTCTACAACGCCAAGTACCAGGGGCAAAACGTGCGCGTGGTGAGTCTGCTCAAGCCCGTGAGCGAGCCGAACATGAACGGTATGGCGGAAATCCGCGTGGCCGAAACCGATGAAGCGCGGGTCAGCATGGCCCGCAGCCTGGCGGCGGATACACTACTGCGCCTCGGCATGCTGGCCGTCGGTGCGTTGTTGCTGGTGTGGTTCGCGGTCAGTGCGGCGTTGCGCCCGCTGGAGCGTTTGCGCACGGCGGTGGAAGAGCGCCAATCGGACGATCTGCGACCGTTGCCATTGGTGGAAGTGCAGCACGAGTTGTGGCCACTGGTGCGCGCGCTCAATCACTTTACCGAGCGTTTGCGCGAGCAGTTCGAGCGGCAGGCGCAATTCATCGCCGATGCCGCCCATGAACTGCGCACACCGCTGGCGGCGCTCAAGGCGCGTCTCGAATTGGGCCTGCGTTCAAGCGAACCCGACACCTGGCGCAGCACCCTGGAAACCGCCGCCCAAGGCACGGACCGCCTGACCCATCTGGCCAATCAATTGCTGTCGCTGGCCCGCGTCGAAAACGGCGCCCGGGCCATCGCCGAAGGCGGAGCGCAGTTGCTGGATCTGAGTCAGTTGGCCCGGGAACTGGGCATGGCCATGGCGCCACTGGCCCACGCACGCGGCGTGGCCCTGGCGCTGGAAGCGGACGAGCCGGTGTGGCTGCGCGGTGAGCCGACGCTGTTGAATGAACTGTTGAGCAATCTGGTGGACAACGCACTGGCCCACACACCACCGGGCGGCAATGTGATTCTGCGGGTGTCGGCGCCAGCGGTGTTGGAAGTCGAGGATGATGGGCCAGGGATTCCTGTTGATGAGCGGGATCGGGTGTTCGAACGCTTTTATCGGCGTAACCAGCAGGTAGCGGGGTCGGGGTTGGGGTTGGCGATTGTGGGTGAGATCTGCCGTGCACACCTGGCGCAGATCAGTTTGCATGATGGTGAAAAGGCGGGGTTGAAGGTGCGGGTGAGTTTTATTGCGGGATAGGTATGTGGTGTCTGGACCGGCCTCTTCGCGAGCAAGCCCGCTCCCACATTCGACCGCGTTTATCATGAAAGAACCGGGTCAAATGTGGGAGCGGGCTTGCTCGCGAAGGGCGCGACGCGGTCTCAATCAATAAAACATCGACCGCGACTCTTCCAGGTCGCGGCACATCGACTCGTTCTCCGGGTCGATCCCCAGTTTCTTGAAGGCCGGCACACTGTACGCATCAATACGCGCGATGGGATGGTCGGTGCCCTTGTGGCAATACAAGCTGGCCACCTGCACCAGATCGACATAATCGACCCGTGCCGACTGGCGCTTGAAGTCCAGATACAGTCCCGGCACCTCCACCAGCTTCTCTGGAAACTCCCAGACCCTGAGCAGCTTGTCGCCCAGCAGCGGATGAATCTGGTCGATCACATGGTTGAGGCTGACCGGGTCGGACAACAACTCATAGTGATCTTCGGCGTAGGTCAGGATCGGCAGCACGCCGATTTGATGCACCAGTCCGCCAAGGGCTGCCTGATCGGGTTTGAGTTGGGTGTAGCTGCGGCACAGTGCATAGCTGACACCGGCGATTTCCAGACTTTTGCGCCAGACTTCGCGCATTTTCTGTTCCACCACCTCGGAGCGGGCATGGAAAATCTGTTCCATGACCAGGCCGATGGCCAGGTTGCTGCTGTAGTTGATGCCCAGGCGAGTGATCGCCGTGTGCAGGTCAGTGACTTCCTGGGTGGCGCGCAGCAGCGGGCTATTCACCACTTTGATCAGGTGCGCCGACAACGCGGCATCGCGGCCGATCACTTTGCTCAGGGTGCTGATACTGATTTCCGGGTCTTCAGCGGCCTTGCGAATCTGCAGGGCCACTTCCGGTAGTGTTGGCAGAACCAGGTCATCGTTATCGATGGCCTCAACCAAATCCTGTTGGACCTTTTCCGCCAGCTCGCTCATTTCTACTCTCTAGGGTGTTGCAACCAATACGGCAATTAACGCTGGATTTCGCGATCGCGATCCAGTTGGTAAGGCAAGTCGAGCAGTTGCAGGGCGGGACCTTCCAGGGCACCCACGTGGATGTCGCCGGCGTCTGCTGCTTCGGCTTGCAGCACGGCCAGGAGTTCAATGTTTTGTTCGGTGCGGGCGGCCAGCACCACTTCGCCGATGGAGCTGCCGTGGGTCGGGGAAAACAGCGGTGTGCCGGGTTCCGGCAATTCGCTGGCATCCAGTTGCAGGCGATACAAGCGACGCTTGAGTTTGCCCAGGTACTGCATGCGCGCGACGATTTCCTGGCCGGTGTAGCAACCCTTCTTGAAACTCACGCCGCCAACGGCTTGCAGGTTGAGCATCTGCGGGATGAACAGTTCGCGAGTGCTCGGCATGACCTGGCCGATCCCTGCGCGGACCTGGCCCAGCAGCCATTGATTGAGATCGCCTTCAGCGATCAGCGCGGACAGCTTGGCCTTGATGGCGTCGGCTTGATCAGCGGCAACCCAGAGTTCGGCGCGGTCGGGCGAGACACGAATGGCAATCAGGCCGTCGTTGCGCGCGACGCTGTCGGTGTCTGCCGGCAGGTCAAGACCGAGGCTGGTCAAGGCGGCATTGCCATGATCGACGCCGAAGCGGACCCAGGCGGCGCTTTCATCGGTCAGTTTGGACTTGGAGAACACCGCGTACTTTTTCAGGTCCGCCAGTTGTGGCTCCAGCAGTTCGGTGGCCATCGCCATCAACACGCCGTCACCTTGCAACAGGATACGGAAGCTCGATTGCATCCGGCCTTTCTGCGTGCAGCGGGCGCCGAGACTGGCCTGGGCGTCGCTCAGGTAATTGAGGTTGCAGGTCAATTGGCCTTGCAGGAATTTACTGGCATCCGCGCCGCGGACCGCGAGAACGCCTTCGTGAGACAGGGTGCAGAAAAAAGCAGAATCGGCCATGGGTCATCGCAGGGTAAAGAGTCTGGTGGACATCATAAGGGGGCGCCCATGAAATGGGTAGTTCACAAAGGATCGGTAATGCCCGACCAAAGCCGAGTGTTCGACGGAGCGGGGGGCTGTATACTTGCCGCCTATTTGAGGAGCGCTCCATGGTCGAAGATGTTGAACTGAATCGCCTCTACTGGCACAGCCGCCGCGGCATGCTTGAGCTTGACGTGTTGCTGGTGCCGTTCGTGAAAGAGGTCTATCCACACCTCAATGATGTCGACCGCGATTGCTACCGCAAGCTGCTCGAATGCGAAGATCAGGACATGTTCGGCTGGTTCATGGAACGCGCCGAATCGGAAGATCCGGAGCTTCAGCGCATGGTTCGCATGATCCTGGATCGTGTCCAGCCCAAGTAATTCGTTCGAATGCCGCTGGCATGCCTCACGGCGGTTGCTGGCGGCGTATCTTCTGGCCCAGCTGTTCGCGCTGGGTTCGCTTTATCTTCTCTCGATACCGATCTGGGCCAGTCTGCCCGGCGTCGTGCTGTGCCTGGCGCACGCCTGTTGGGCGTTGCCGCGGCAGATTCTGCTGACGCACCCACAGGCATTTCGCGGCTTGCGTCGCGATGCCGATGGCTGGCAGTTGTGGAATCAGGCGGCGGGTTGGCAACCGGTGCAGCTACGCCCGGACAGCTTGGCGCTGCCGTTGGTCGTGGTGCTGCGCTTTCGTTTGCGCGGCGAGCGGCGGGTCCGGGCGGTTTGCGTGCCTCGGGATTCGCAGGCGGCGGATGTGCACCGACGCCTGCGGGTTCGGCTCGCGTTCAGTCGGCGTAGGTGGGCGGCACCAGAATAGTGTCCAGGGCGACCGGCAGCATGTTCGGATAGTCGAGGGTGTAATGCAGGCCGCGACTTTCCTTGCGTTCCATCGCTGACTGGATCATCAACTCGGCCACCTGGGCCAGGTTACGCAGCTCGATCAAATCCCGACTGACCTTGTAGTTACTGTAGAACTCGTCGATTTCGTCCAGCAACAGCCGCACGCGGTGCTGTGCCCGTTGCAGGCGCTTGTTGGTGCGCACGATACCCACGTAGTCCCACATGAATCGCCGCAGTTCATCCCAGTTGTGCGCAATGATCACGTCTTCGTCGGAGTCGGTGACCTGGCTTGCGTCCCAGACGGGCAGGGCGATGGGAATCGACACCTGGGGCAACTGCTGAAGAATGTCCGCCGCCGCCGAGCGCGCGTAGACGAAGCATTCCAGCAACGAATTGCTGGCCATGCGGTTGGCGCCGTGCAGGCCGGTGAAGCTGGTTTCGCCAATCGCGTACAGGCCCGGCACGTCGGTGCGACCGTGCTGATCGACCATCACGCCACCGCAGGTGTAGTGCGCCGCCGGCACCACCGGAATCGGCTGCTTGGTGATGTCGATGGAGAACTCGAGGCAGCGTTCGTACACCGTCGGGAAGTGCGTCTTGATGAACGCTTCGGGCTTGTGGCTGATGTCCAGATAAACGCAATCAATACCCAGGCGCTTCATTTCATGGTCGATGGCCCGGGCGACGATGTCCCGTGGGGCCAGTTCAGCGCGCGGATCGAAGCGCTGCATGAAGCGTTCGCCATTGGGCAGCTTCAGGTGCGCACCTTCGCCACGCAAGGCTTCGGTGACCAGGAAACTCTTGGCTTGCGGGTGATACAGGCAGGTTGGGTGGAACTGGTTGAATTCCAGGTTTGCCACGCGGCAGCCCGAGCGCCAGGCCATGGCGATGCCATCACCGCAGGCGCCGTCGGGGTTGCTGGTGTAGAGGTAGACCTTGGCGGCGCCACCGGACGCAAGGATCACGAAGCGCGCGCCGTAGGTGTCGACTTCGCCACTGGCGCGATTGAGTACGTAGGCGCCGAGGCAGCGATCGCCTTCAAGGCCCAGGCGTTTTTCGGTAATCAGATCGACCGCGACCCGCTGTTCCAGCAGTTCGATGTTCGGCCTTTGCTTGGCTTGATCGAGCAGGGTTCTGAAAATCGCTGCGCCCGTGGCATCGGCGGCGTGAATGATGCGCCGATGGCTGTGGCCGCCTTCGCGGGTCAGGTGGAACTCGAATCCGCCATCTTCGGTGCCCGACTGTTCATCGCGGGTGAAGGGCACGCCTTGGTCGATCAGCCATTGAATCGCTTCTTTACTGTGCTCGACGGTGAAACGCACGGCGTCTTCATGACACAGGCCGCCACCGGCGTTAAGCGTGTCATCGACGTGGGATTCCACGGTATCGGTGTCATCCAGGACGGCAGCGACGCCGCCCTGGGCCCAGAAAGTCGAGCCATTGGCGAGGTCGCCTTTGCTCAGTACGGCGATGCGCAAATGACCGGGCAAGGTCAGCGCAAGGCTCAAGCCGGCAGCGCCGCTGCCAATTACCAGAACATCGTGTTGAAACTGTTGGCTCATTTCAGGATTCCGCTCAAAGCGACCCGGGTCGGGGTTGGCGCCAAACACCTGGATCGGCGAGTCAGGCAGCCACACAGCCCACTAGTATATAGAGGGGGGGAGCGGCACAATAGCCGAGCCCACATGGCATTGTGAAACTACTGTGACTGAAAAGACCGAACGCTTCGTCGGATGTTTTTTTAGCCGGTTCGGCGACACGGGGACTGTATCGTGGATTTAACAGTCTTTTTCTGCTCACATGCGCACAATGTCGGTTCGTGCAGCTATAAATATTTGGAACTTTTGCCAAAAGGCCAAGATCAATAGACCGTTGCCTGAATCAAGGGACAGTGTCGGCTTCAGTGCAGGATTGCGGTTTGATCCTTGCTGGCGAATCCGATGACAAGATTATTCGCGCAGCCGGGTTAACCCGCGCTGCGCTTTTCGTGCGTGCCAAATCAGAGCCCGCAGGAAACTTGCTTGGAGGGGGAGAACTTTTGCGAAAAGCCCGAGTCTATGTTTGCAAGTCTGGTCGTTTAGTTATGCAAGCCTCCTCCGAGCTTATCGAGGAGTGTTCATGCTAACCCAGGAAGAGGATCAGCAGCTGGTCGAGCGCGTTCAACGTGGCGACAAGCGAGCTTTCGATCTGCTAGTGCTGAAATACCAGCACAAAATTCTCGGGTTGATCGTGCGTTTCGTGCACGACACCCATGAAGCCCAGGATGTGGCGCAGGAAGCCTTTATCAAGGCTTACCGTGCACTTGGAAATTTTCGCGGGGACAGCGCGTTTTACACGTGGCTTTACCGCATCGCCATCAACACGGCGAAAAACTATCTGGTTTCACGCGGCCGTCGGCCGCCGGATAGCGATGTCAGTTCCGAGGATGCAGAGTTCTACGATGGCGATCATGGCCTCAAGGATCTCGAGTCGCCAGAACGGGCTTTGCTGCGGGATGAGATCGAAGGCACCGTCCATCGAACCATTCAGCAACTTCCAGAAGATTTGCGTACGGCTTTAACTTTACGTGAATTCGATGGTCTGAGTTACGAGGACATTGCGGCCGTCATGCAATGTCCGGTGGGTACCGTGCGCTCCCGGATCTTCCGCGCTCGGGAAGCCATCGATAAAGCCCTGCAGCCGTTGTTGCAGGAAAACTGAGACAGCGGCGACAGCCAAGAGAGGAACGCCATGAGTCGTGAAGCCCTGCAGGAATCGCTGTCCGCAGTGATGGATAACGAAGCGGACGAATTGGAATTGCGTCGGGTGTTGAATGCCTTTGACGATGTTGAAACCCGTGATACATGGGCTCGTTATCAGATCGCTCGGGCAGTAATGCACAAGGATCTGCTGCTTCCACGCCTGGACATCGCCGCGGCAGTTTCCGCTGCGCTGGCTGACGAGGCTGTACCGGCAAAAGCTTCCCGTGGTCCATGGCGCAGCCTGGGTCGTCTGGCAGTGGCTGCTTCGGTCACCGTTGCTGTATTGGCAGGTGTTCGTCTGTACAACCAGGACGAAATCGCCGGTGTCGAACTGGCACAGCAATCCAGCCAATCGAGCCTGGCCGTTCCTCAGGTCAAGGGTCCAGCTGTATTAGCAGGCTACAATGAGAGTTCGGATGCCACTGGCCCTATGGCCAACGGCGTATTGCAAGGTCAACCAGGCTGGCACGATCAGCGTCTGCCAGGTTACTTGCGCCAACATGCTCAACAAGCTGCACTGAAAGGTACTGAGAGCGCTCTGCCTTACGCTCGTGCAGCAAGCCTGGAAAACCGTTAAGGAGGATCATGCGCGCCATCCCTCTACTTTCGCTTCTGCTCGGTGGCTGGTTCGTTGTTCCAGCCCATGCTGATGAAGCCCAGAACTGGTTGACCCGTCTGGGCCAAGCCGAGCAACAGCAAAGCTTTCAAGGCACCTTTGTTTACGAGCGTAACGGTAGTTTTTCTACCCATAACATCTGGCACCGCGTCCAGGACGGCAAGGTCCGCGAGCGTTTACTCCAGCTCGACGGCTCGGCACAGGAAGTCGTGCGCATTGATGGGCATACTCAATGCGTCAGCGGCACCCTGATAGCAGGGCTTGGGGATTCCCCCAATTCCACTGCTCGTGCACTCGATCCACAAAAACTCAAGAATTGGTACGACCTTGCCGTCATCGGCAAGTCGCGTGTGGCCGGGCGTTCGGCAGTGATCGTTTCACTGACGCCCCGCGACCAGCACCGCTACGGTTTTGAACTGCATCTGGATAAAGAAACCGGCCTGCCGCTCAAGTCATTGCTGCTCAATGACAAGGGGCAGTTGCTGGAGCGATTCCAGTTCACGCAACTGGACACTGCCGATGTTCCATCCGACAGCGACTTGCAACCCGGTGACGATTGCAAAGTTGTCACGCTGGACGTCGACAAGGCTTCTGCAGCCAAGGTCGCCCAAGCCTGGCATTCGGACTGGTTGCCACCCGGATTCGAGCTGACCAGCAGCAGTGCGCGCAAGGACCCAGAGACCAAAACCCAAGTCAACAGTCTGATGTATGACGACGGCCTGGCGCGTTTCTCGGTGTTTCTGGAGCCACTCAACGGTGGCACTGTTACCGACACTCGCACCCAGTTGGGGCCCACCGTTGCCGTGTCCCGGCGCTTGACGACACCGCAAGGCGAGATGATGGTCACAGTGGTTGGCGAGATTCCGATCGGGACCGCAGAACGGATTGCGCTGTCCATGCGCACCGATGCCACTGCAACCAAGTAGTGAATCGAGATCGAAATGTTTGGTGAGCATTTCAGTTTGCAAAAAATCCCAAAATTTTTTATAGGTCAGAGCCCTCGGCTCTGGCCTTGTTTTGTTGTTCCCGGAACAAAAATACCGGCGTATCTTTCCCGGTGTTCCTTGCTCCATATCGCTTAACCATGCTCGTCGTAACGGGAGCCGTATGTCGATACCACGCTTGAAGTCTTATCTGTCCATTGTCGCCACTGTGCTGGTGCTGGGTCAGGCGGTCACTGCGCAAGCAGTCGAGTTGCCTGATTTCACGCAACTGGTCGAGCAAGCCTCGCCCGCGGTGGTGAACATCAGTACCACGCAAAAATTGCCGGACCGTAAAGTGTCGAGCCAGGACATGCCTGATCTTGAAGGCTTGCCTCCAGCCCTGCGCGAGTTCTTCGAGCGTGGCTTTCCACAGCCGCGTTCGCCTCGCGGCGACCGTCAGCGTGAAGCCCAGTCCTTGGGCTCGGGTTTCATCATCTCGTCTGATGGCTACATCCTGACCAACAACCACGTGATCGCCGATGCCGACGAAATTCTCGTTCGTCTCTCCGACCGCAGTGAATTGAAAGCCAAGCTGGTGGGCACCGATACACGGTCCGATGTGGCCTTGCTGAAAATCGAAGGCAAGGATCTGCCGGTCCTCAAGCTCGGCAAATCCCAGGACCTGAAAGCCGGTCAATGGGTCGTGGCGATCGGCTCACCGTTCGGCTTCGACCATACCGTGACCCAAGGCATCGTCAGCGCCGTCGGCCGCAGTCTGCCAAACGAAAACTATGTGCCGTTCATCCAGACGGACGTGCCGATCAACCCGGGTAACTCCGGTGGTCCGCTGTTTAACCTGGCCGGCGAAGTGGTGGGGATCAACTCACAGATCTATACCCGCTCCGGCGGTTTCATGGGCGTGTCGTTCGCGATTCCGATCGACGTGGCCATGGACGTTTCCAATCAGCTGAAAAGCGGCGGCAAAGTCAGTCGTGGCTGGTTGGGTGTCGTCATCCAGGAAGTGAACAAGGATCTGGCCGAGTCGTTCGGTCTTGAGAAGCCCGCCGGTGCGCTGGTGGCGCAGATCCAGGAAGATGGCCCGGCTGCCAAGGGTGACTTGCAAGTAGGCGACGTGATCCTGAGCATGAACGGCCAGCCGATCATTATGTCTGCCGATCTGCCGCACCTTGTGGGCGCGCTGAAAGCCGGCTCGAAAGCCGATCTGGAAGTGATTCGTGATGGTAAGCGCAAGAAAGTCGAGTTGACGGTCGGCGCTATTCCAGAAGAAGGCAAAGAGCTGGATGCCCTGGCAAAATCCGGTGTTGAGCGCAGCAGCAATCGCCTGGGTGTTTCCGTGGCGGAGTTGACCGAAGAACAGAAGAAAACCTACGACCTCAAGGGCGGCGTGGTCATCAAGGAAGTCCAGGACGGTCCTGCTTCGTTGATCGGCTTGCAGCCAGGCGATGTGATCACTCATCTGAACAATCAGGCGATTGGTTCCACCAAGGAGTTCACGGAAATCGCCAAGGCGCTGCCGAAGAACCGCTCGGTGTCGATGCGGGTCCTGCGTCAAAATCGCGCCAGCTTCATCACCTTCAAACTGGCTGAATAAACCGGTTGTTGGCTGAATAAAAAACCGCCTCGAAAGAGGCGGTTTTTTTGTGCCTGCGCAAAAGCGTCAGCCCATCATGTCCTTGATCATGCGTTCCTGCTCCATCAGCTCCCGTTGACGGGCGTCGATACGCGACGACAGCGGGAAGTTGGTGCCGGCCTTGCGCTTGGCGAAGTCCAGTTGCTGGATGGCCTGGCGGTAGTCGCCGACCAGCGCAAAGTACTCGGCTCGGGCCTGATGCAGGCCGATGATGTTGCCGGACAAGCCACGAGTCTCGGCCACCATGTACCAGACGTCGGGATCGTCCGGGCGGCTCTTAAGCAAATTCTCCAGGGCCTTTTCCGCTTCGGGCGCACGGTTTTGCTTGAGCAGCAGGTCGACGCGTACCTGATTCAGAGGATAGTTGCCCGGATACTGGGTCAGCAACCGGTCGACCCGGGTTTGGGCATCCGGCAGGTGATTGTTGGTGATGTCCAGGTCGACCTGCGCCAGGTTGTAGATGATCTCGTTCGGCGATTTGGCCAGCAGCGGCTTGAGGTTTTCCCGCGCTTCGTTCAGCTGACCGCCTTTAATCTGGGCAATCGCCAGGCCGTAGCGCGCAACATCGTTCTTCGGGTTTTCATCCAGGAGGGCGCGAAAACGCTTGGCGCCCAGCCCCGGGGTTTCTTCATAAATCAGCTGGACCCGTGCACGAATCAGCTGATAGCGCAGGGTGTCTTCGATACCGCCCGGTTTGGCTTGCTCGGCGCGGTTACGGGTGTCGGCGATCCGCGATTCGGTGACCGGGTGAGTCAGCAGGAATTCTGGGGGCTTGGCGTCGAAGCGGTATTGACGCGCCAACCGTTCGAACATGGTCGGCATCGAGCGTGGGTCGTAGCCGGCCTTTTCCAGATTGAGGATGCCGATGCGATCGGCTTCCTGCTCGTTTTGGCGCGAGAAGCGTCGTTGTTCCTGAATCGCCGCTGCCTGCGTGCCCGCAATGGCCGCGATCCCGGCATCACCGGCACCGGCGGCGGCAATCACGATCCCGGCCAGCAAGGCAGCCATCATCGGGACTTGCATGCGCTGCTGGGCTTCAACGCCACGGGCGAAGTGGCGCTGCGACAAGTGAGCCAATTCGTGAGCGAGTACCGAGGCATATTCGCCTTCGGTCTGGGCATTGAGGAACAAACCGCCGTTGACCCCGACAATCCCGCCCGGTGCCGCGAAGGCGTTGAGCTGCGGGCTGTTGATCAGGATGAACTCCAGGCGCCGGTCATTGACCTGGCTGGTCTCGACCAGTCGGTAGACGCTGGATTCGACGTAGTCCTTGAGCTGCGGATCATTGAGCTGGGAAACCTGGCTGCGCAACAACGCCAGCCAGGCGCGGCCCAACTGGTACTCCTGTTGCGGCGAGACGATGGCAGAACTGGCGTCGCCGAGTGACGGCAGGTCGTCGGCGAAGCCCGGTGAGGCGAGCAGGCAAGCGAGCGTCAGCAGGGTAGGGCGCAAAAAAGTCATGCACAAAGCCTTAGTCGACAAAGACCTTACTGTAGCCGGACAGTAAGCTTGGGACCAGATATTCTAAGCCGCTCAACCACCTGATCCGGAGTGACCCGATGACCGATGCTGTAGCCCATGACCTGGAGTTGGACGCCAGCGGTCTGAATTGTCCGTTGCCGCTGCTCAAGGCCAAGATGGAACTCAACAAGATGGCCAGCGGCGCGGTACTCAAGGTCATCGCCACCGACGCGGGCTCACAGCGCGACTTCCGCACCTTTGCTCGTTTGGCTGGTCATACGCTGCTTCGTGAAGAAGATGAAGCGGGTGTTTACCGCTATTGGTTGAAAAAAGCCTGAAACCTGCTGCGTTCGTTTCTAAGGATTATTGATGTTCAAGGTGTTACGCGACTGGATTCAGCGCTACTTTTCCGACGAAGAAGCTGTGGTGCTGGCGGTTTTGCTGTTTCTGGCGTTTACCGCCGTACTGACGCTGGGCGGCATGCTCGCGCCCGTGCTCGCCGGGATGGTACTGGCGTATCTGATGCAGGGGCTGGTGGTCACTCTCGAACGCCTGCGTGTACCGGGCGGGGCCGCGGTGGGGTTGGTCTTCGCGTTGTTCATGGGCGTGTTGCTGGTGTTCATCGTGGTGTTGGTGCCGTTGCTCTGGCATCAGTTGATCACGCTGTTCAACGAGCTGCCGGGCATGCTCGCCAAATGGCAGTCACTGCTGTTGCTGCTGCCGGAGCGCTACCCGCATCTGGTGTCGGACGAGCAGGTGCTGCAAGCCATCGAAGTGGCGCGGGGCGAGATCGGCAAGTTTGGCCAGTGGGCGCTGACCTTCTCGCTGTCGAGTCTGCCGCTGTTGGTGAACATCATGATCTACCTGGTGCTGGTGCCGATCCTGGTGTTCTTCTTCCTCAAGGATCGGGAGATGATCGGCCAGTGGGTGAGTGGTTACCTGCCGCGTGAGCGGGCGCTGATCACCCGCGTCGCGCACGAGATGAACCGGCAGATCGCCAACTACATTCGCGGCAAGGTCATCGAAATCTTTATCTGTGGTGGCGCGACCTACATCGGTTTCGTCGTGTTGGGCCTCAACTACGCGGCGCTGCTGGCATTGCTGGTCGGCGTGTCGGTGGTGGTGCCCTACGTCGGGGCGGTGGTGGTGACCGTGCCGGTGCTGCTGATTGCGCTGTTCCAGTGGGGCTGGAGCGATCAGTTCATCTATCTGATGGCGGTCTACGGAATCATCCAGGTCCTGGATGGCAACGTGCTGGTGCCACTGTTGTTCTCGGAAGCGGTCAACCTGCACCCGGTGGCGATCATCTGTGCGGTGCTGTTGTTTGGCGGGTTGTGGGGCTTTTGGGGGGTGTTCTTTGCGATACCCCTGGCGACGCTGTTCAAGGCGGTGCTGGATGCGTGGCCGCGCAAGGAACCGGTGGTGGCGCCGCTGCTTTAACGGGCAGCCCTGATATTTTTAGTGAGGCTGATGGCCCATTCGCGAGCAAGCCCGCTCCCACATTCGACCGCATTCTTTCTGGAAGAACTCGGTCGAATGTGGGAGCGGGCTTGCTCGCGAAGGCGTCCAAACAGACGCCAAAATAATCAGGCCTTGTTCAACGCCTGGGCAGCCGCCAGAACAGCATCCACATGCCCCGGCACTTTCACGCCACGCCATTCCTGACGCAGCACACCGTCCTTATCAATCAGGAACGTGCTGCGATCAACGCCCATGTACTCCTTGCCATACAGCTTCTTCAGCTTGATCACATCAAACAACTGGCAAAGCGCTTCTTCCTTGTCGCTGATCAGCTCGAAGGTGAACGCCTGCTTGGCCTTGAAGTTTTCATGGGATTTCAGGCTGTCGCGGGACACACCGAACACTTCGGTGTTGGCCGCTTTAAACGCCTCAAGCTGATCACGAAACCCCTGGCCCTGAGTGGTGCAGCCCGGTGTGCTGTCCTTCGGATAGAAGTAGATCACCACTTGCTTGCCTTTGAGGCTAGCGAGATTGACGGTCTGTCCGCTGGTGGCGGGTGCTTCGAAGTCGGCAACCGGTTGGTCGATGGCAACGGCCATGAAAGCTTCCTTACATTGGGTTTTGTGGGCGCCACGGTTCGATCAGCGCATCCAGGTTCAGCGCGTCGGCGAAGTCCAGGAACTGATCGCGCAACCAGCTGATCTGCACGCCGGCCGGCAAGGTCACGGTGAACGTGGCATTGAGCATGGTGCCGCCGGTTTGCGGAGCCTGATAGGTGTCGCAGGTCAGGTTTTCCAGCTCGACGTTGTGGTCCATGAAGAACTGGCACAACTCGTTGATGATGTCCGAGCGGTAGGCCGAGCTGACGTAGGCGACGTAAGGCAGGGCCTGGGGACGGTTCTCCAGGGCTGCGCTGCGCACCACGTTGACCGTGAAGGCGTGCTTCTTGGCGAGGCCCGGCAGACTGCCTTCCAGGCGCGCCAGGGCGTCCCAGCTACCGGAGATCTCGAGGACCAACGCACTGCACTCGCCATGACGCGTCAGGCGAGAGGTGACCACGGCGCAGCGGTTTTCATGGCTGGCGCGGCACAGGACGTTAGTCAGCTCCATGGGGTTGGCGCCGAGGGCACTGATGACAAGGAATTGTTCGCGAACTGTGGGGGTGGACATGCAGCATTCCTAAAGCGATGAGCGGTCGATACGTCGACGGGCTTTTTTTACCGGTAACGAGCCTGCGGATGCGAATTCAGAAAGCCCGAGCCGCAAGGTTGCAACGTGCTCCAGAGTGGCGGGAGCGAAGGGTGGCAACGCTGGATCGGGGCTTGTGATGCCGAAAATGGAGGCTGGAACCCGGCGTACGAGCTTGTCAGTACCGATCAAAGTCTGAAGGGTAGCGAAAAGCAGCGCCAAGGGGAATGGCAGCAGCGCAGTACTTCGCTTGTACAAGCATCTTGGCGCCAGTACCATTACGGCTCTCTTTTTCCGGCAGGAGCGGTTGCATGATTGCGGGCAGTATGGTGGCACTGGTCACACCCATGGATGCACAAGGTCGTCTCGACTGGGACAGCTTGAGCAAACTGGTGGACTTTCACCTGCAAAACGGCACCCACGCCATCGTGGCGGTCGGCACTACAGGTGAATCGGCCACCCTCGACGTGAACGAACACATCGAAGTGATTCGTTACGTGGTCAAGCAAGTGGCAGGGCGCATCCCGGTGATCGCCGGTACCGGCGCCAACTCGACACGCGAAGCGATCGAGCTGACCTCCAATGCGAAGACCGCCGGCGCCGACGCCTGCCTGTTGGTGACGCCGTACTACAACAAGCCGACCCAGGAAGGCTTGTACCAGCACTTCAAGGCCATCGCCGAAGCCGTCGACATCCCGCAGATCCTTTATAACGTGCCTGGCCGCACCGCGTGCGACATGCTGGCCGACACCGTGATCCGCCTGTCGACCGTTAAAAACATCATCGGTATCAAGGAAGCCACTGGCGACCTGTCTCGTGCCAAAGCCATCATCGACGGCGTCAGCAAAGACTTCCTGGTGATCTCCGGTGACGACGCCACCGCGGTCGAGCTGATCCTGCTCGGCGGCAAGGGCAACATCTCGGTGACCGCCAACGTTGCCCCGCGTGACATGGCCGACCTGTGCAACGCTGCTCTGAAAGGCGACGCCGTCACGGCCCGCGCCATCCACGAAAAGCTGATGCCACTCAATAAAACCCTGTTTATCGAATCCAACCCTATTCCCGTGAAATGGGCACTGCATGAAATGGGCTTGATGCCGGACGGTATCCGTCTGCCGCTCACCTGGCTCAGCGCTGCCTGTCACGAACCGCTGCGGCAGGCCATGCGCCAGTCCGGCGTCCTGGTTTAATTGAGGAAGTACAACGCATGAAGCGAATGGCCGGACTTTCCGCACTTGCCTTGATTATCTCCAGCACCAGTGGCTGTGGATGGGTCTGGGGCCCGGAAGGTTATTTCCGTGACCGTGGTAGCGATTACCTGGAAGCGCAACAGACTGCACCGATGCAACTGCCGACCGATGTCAGCACCGCCAAACGTCTGGATCCGCTGCTGCCGATCCCGCGCAACGTGGCCGATGACACCGTCAAGGGCGAATACGTCGTGCCGCGTCCGCAACCGCTGTCGGCGGCTGCCGACATCAGCTCGTACTCGCTGCAAAAGAGCGGTGATACACGCTGGATCGTCGCGCAGAACCCGCCCGCCGAAGTCTGGCCAGTGGCGGTGCAGTTCTTCCAGGACAACGGTTTCCGTCTGGACGAACAGCGTCCGCAAACCGGCGAATTCACCACCACCTGGCAACATTCCGACGAACTGTCGGCAGCGATGGCCAAGCGCCTGAGCGCCGCCGGTGTGAGTGCGGACAACGAAGTCCGCGCGCGTGTCCGTATCGAGCCGGGTGTGCAGCGCAACACCAGCGAAGTCTATGTGGTCACCGCCGAGCGTCCTGCCGGCAGTACGTCCGACGTGGCCTTCACCAACCGTTCGGTCAACACCGGCCTGGACGCGGCACTGGTCGACGACATGCTCGCGAGCATGAGCCGCATTTCGGAGAAGGGCGGTTCGGTCTCCATGCTGGCTTCGCGTGATTCCGATACGCCCAATCGTGTCAGCCTGAGCGAAGACGGCAGCGGCAACCCGGTACTGAACGTCGGTACGGACCTGGATCGTGCCTGGTCGAGCGTCGGTCGTGCGCTGGAGCAGGGCGAATGGCGCGTTGAAGACATCAACCGCAGCCTGGGCCTGTACTACATCAACCTGGCTGAGAAAGCCGAGAAGAAAGACGAGAAGCCGGGCTTCTTCAGCAGCCTGTTCGGCAGCGCGCCGAACAAGGAAGAAATCGAAGCCCGCGCCGAGCGTTATCAGGTTCGCCTGAGCAAAGTGGGTGATAACGTGCAGGTTACCGTCGAGAAAAACATCAATACCGTGGCGCCAGCTGACGTGGCGCGCAAAGTGTTGAGCGTGATTCAAGACAACCTGGGCTGATCACACATGCGTTTTGCCGTTCTCGGCAGCGGTAGCCAAGGGAACGGCACGCTGATAGCCAGCGCTGATACGTATGTGCTGGTGGATTGTGGTTTCTCCCTGCGGGAAACCGAAAAACGCCTGCTGCGCCTGGGTGTAAACCCTGCGCAGTTGAGCGCGATACTCGTGACCCACGAACATGCCGACCACGTGCATGGCGTGGGTTTGCTGTCTCGGCGCTACAATCTGCCTGTCTACCTCAGTCGCGGCACCCTGCGCGGGATGCGCAAACCGATTGAACCCGCGGGCTTTCTGGCCGGCGGCGAGCAACTGCAGATCGGCGATTTGAACATCGGTGTCATTGCCGTGGCCCACGATGCTCAGGAGCCGACGCAATATGTCTTCAGTGACGGTGAACGGCGCTTCGGCCTGTTGACCGACCTGGGTTCGTATTGCAACAAGGTGCTGGACGGCTATCGGGACCTCGATGCGTTGATGATCGAGTCCAACCATTGCCGTGACATGCTGGCTCGCGGTCACTACCCGTACTTTCTCAAGCAGCGGGTGGGCGGTGAACTGGGACATTTGAACAACCACCAGGCGGCATTCCTGGTGTCCGAGTTGGGCTGGCAAGGCCTGCAACACCTGGTCCTGGCCCATCTGAGCAGCAAGAACAACCTGCCGCAGCTGGCCCGGCAATGTTTTGTCGACACCCTCGGGTGCGACCCGGACTGGCTGCAACTGGCCGATCAAGATTCAGGGCTCGTCTGGCGACACATCGCCTAGCCCACCTACTAAGC
>NZ_JBIVBY010000021.1:0-67097 GCF_044746405.1 Pseudomonas sp. NPDC086251 | reverse complement strand
AAAGCCAAATCGGTTTTCAAGACCGACGACGCTGACCGCTTGATCCTGCTGTTTCGCAACGACACCTCGGCGTTCGACGGCAAGCGCATCGAGCAGCTCGACCGCAAAGGCATGGTGAACAACAAGTTCAACGCCTTCATCATGCAGAAACTCGAAGCAGCCGGCGTGCCGACTCAATTCGACAAACTGCTGGGTGATAACGAATGCCTGGTGAAAAAACTCGACATGATCCCGGTCGAGTGCGTCGTGCGTAACTACGCCGCCGGTAGCCTGGTCAAGCGCCTGGGCGTCGAGGAGGGCATGAAGCTCAACCCTTACACTTTCGAACTGTTCCTGAAGGACGACGCCAAGGGCGACCCGTTCATCAACGAATCCCACGTCGTGGCATTCGGTTGGGGCACTGCCGAGCAACTGGTTCGCATGAAAGAACTGTCGCTCAAGGTCAATGAAGTCCTGAGCAAACTGTTTGACGACGCCGGCCTGCTGCTGGTCGACTTCAAACTCGAATTCGGCGTGTTCTCCGACGGCTCCATCGTCCTGGGCGACGAATTCAGCCCGGACGGCTGCCGCCTGTGGGACAAAGCCACTGGCAAGAAAATGGACAAGGACCGCTTCCGCCAGGGCCTCGGTGACGTCATCGAAGCCTACGAAGAAGTCGCCAATCGTCTGGGCGTACCGCTTTAATCGACGCAAGCATCTGATAGCACGGAAAAAATTTCGCTTGGGGGGTTCGCTTCCGGCAAAAGTGTTGTTATGATGCGCGCCGTTGGAGAGATGCCAGAGTGGCCGAATGGGACGGATTCGAAATCCGTTGTACCTTCACCGGTACCTAGGGTTCGAATCCCTATCTCTCCGCCATTACATAGAAAAAGCCCCGTAGCTGAAAAGTTACGGGGCTTTTTTGTTTCTGGTGCAATCGCACCTTTTTGGCTTCTTGGTAGTTTGTTATCCCGCTGAGTCACATTCATCTACTCGCTGAGCGTCACCTCTTCCGCCGCGACCATCTCCCTCATCAGCTCAACGCTCGTATCGATCGATTCCACCACGCCAGCATTCAGGTCGACATCCTTTATCGCCAGCGCAATGGGTATACCCCTTTCGCAACTCTCCGATCTTGCCTACACAGTCCACAGGAATCGCCTGCTATCCGGAAATTTATGGATAGGAAATAGTGACGGACTGAACGCAATGCACGACCGGAAATGGACGATGGATGCCCGACAGCGTTCACCGGCTTTGCAGAAAGCAGCTAAAACGCGAAGGGATGATTGATGTTACAAAACGACCGCGACAATCTGGAGCTAGATAAACTACAGGTCGAAATTTGAAAATTCTTGGCTGAGACTCGCAAACTAACGGCTGAAGAAACCAAGCTAAAGCAGGAAGCCTTCTGGTACCCGTTCGCAGTGGGAGCGGGTATGGTTACCGCAATCGTCGCTGTTGCAGGCTTTTGGACAAAGTTCTGAGCGCTGGGTCGTGACAGCACGGCCATTCCATCAGCGACTCGTGAGTTTTGGCGTCTTGCGGCACAAATTTCTAACAAAGGTGCATGTACGACACAAGTCCCGTGCTCCCCCAAGGAAGACGCAACATGGCCACACCACATAGAAATCAAGACAGCATAGAGCAATTACACCGTGAGGTAGCTGCTTTGGCAGAAGAAATGCGCAGCCCTGCTCCTACCGCAATCCGTACCACTTTGGTTCCGTTCAGCATCGGTGCTGCGTTGGCACTGACCCTCTTTATCGCCGTCGCATTAGTGGCGAAATTGATATGATCCCTCTCGCACCCCTCGCTCACATTGAAAAGCCCCGCAGCTGAACAAACTGCGGCGGCTTTGTCGTTTCTGATGGCTCAACCAGCTCATTAGCTATCATGCATACAGAGCAAATCACCGGATGACGGGGAAATGCATGAACAGGTGGCGACGGATTTGGTTGATTGTGAAGCTGATGGCAGCCGTTGCGGCGTGCCTGACGGCTTCTATCCTGGCGTTCCTCTACATGATGGAAAGCCCCGACGCCGATCAAATTCACCCGTTGAGCATCGTGGTGGTGGGGCTGATCTTTGGTTTCATCGTTTTTGGACTGCTTTCCCTGATTGATTGGGCTGTGGGCGCTTTGCTGGCTATTTCTGATCCGGTCATCCCCCAACCTCGAGCAGAAGTTGATAACGAGGCGGGGCTATCACCGGATCAGCCATTGAGCCTGCCTGCCGATGATTCGACTCAGCAGAAATCAGCGAACTGACTTTAGTCAGCTTTCGGAAGTGGATTTTTCACCAAGCGTTCAAAACGAAGGCGGCGTTATCACCCAAATCACCACCGCATCCACCTCCCCAGGGTTCCCATACCGATGCGGTTCCTGGCTGGAAAAGCTGAAACTGTCCCCTTCACTCAGCTGAAAATGCCGATCCCCCACCCACAGCTCAAAACTCCCCGATAGCAAATATCCAGCCTCTTCACCTTCATGGCTGTAACTCTGCTGGCTATAAGTCCCTGGCGGAAACCGTGAGTGCAGCATTTCTAGTTGACGATTCGGCTGTGGCGTCAGCAGGTGATCCACAATGCCGTCTTCGTAATGCACGCTCATCCGGCTGTTTTTACGCACCACGATGCCGTCGTCTTCGGGCGCCGTTTGCGCCTCGCTGGCAAAGAACCACTGAATGGTCACGCCCAGACTGCGGGCGATATTGAACAGTGCGGGAATGGAGGGATACGCCAGGTTGCGTTCAAGCTGGCTGATGTACCCTGCCGTCAGCTCGCTCATCTGCGCCAGTTCCGCCAGCGTCATGCCCCGACGTTTGCGCAGGCCACGAATGCGTGTGCCGAGGAAGTGTTGTTCGGCGCTGCCGGTTGCGGGCCGTTCCGTGCTCTTATTGCTCATGGTGATTTCCGAACCGGGTCGAACGTGAACCTCGTAGGAGCGAGCTTGCTCGCGATGAATTCAGCAACACCGCGCTTACCCGGTAAGCACGCATTATCGTTGACGATCATCGCGAGCAAGCTCGCTCCTGCAGGAAAAGGTCCCGGAGTATAAACAGCCTTAAAGCTCCCAGGCGACTTTCAAACCTTCGTAGATGGCTTCTTCGGCGGTGCGTGGCGCGAGGCAGTCGCCGATGCGCCGGAACGCAACCAGGCCTTGCAGTTCGGCGCCCAGGGTGTCGACTGGTTGATGGCCTTGGCAGAGTACCAGCGTGTCGATGTTTTCAAACAACATCGGTTCGCCGCTGGCGGTGTGTTGCAGGTAGACGGTGTTGTCGTCGCACCCATACAGTCGGGCATAGGGCGTAATCGGGATGCCCAGTTTGTGCAGTTCGCCCGCCAGTTGATCGCGCACGTACAAGGGCAGGTTTTCGCCGCAATGGGTGCCGTTGACGGCCAGTTGTACTTGATGCCCGGCGCGCACCAGACGTTCAGCGATGCCGGGGCCGATCCAGTCGCAGCGCCAGTCGACCACCATCACAGAACGGCCGATCTGCACCTCATCGCGCAGCACCTGCCAGGCGTCCACCACTTGCAAGTCACCGCCACGCTCGAACGCTGGCCAATAAGGTTCGGCGCCGGTGGCGACGATCACCATATCGGGTCGTTCGCGTTCCACCAACACGCGGTCGACGCGGGTGTTGCGCACGACGCGTACGCCGGCCAGTTCCATTTCGCGTTGCAGGTTGGTGCTGGCACCGCCGAATTCGGCGCGCTTGGGTAAGAGTTGCGCGAGCAAAACCTGGCCGCCGAGTTGCGAGCTGGCTTCGTAAAGGGTCACCTCGTGTCCACGTTGGGCTGCCACGGCAGCGGCTTTCATCCCGGCCGGACCGCCGCCGGCAATCATGATGCGTTTGCGCTGGGTTGCCGGTTGTCGCTGGCCGAAAATCAACTCACGCCCGGTTTCCGGGTGCTGGATGCAGGAAATCGGCAAGCCTTTGTGGAAGTGGCCAATGCACGCCTGATTGCAAGCGATGCAGGCGCGCACATCTTCGACGTGGCCGGTGTCGGTTTTGTTGGGCATTTGCGGGTCGCAGATCAACGCACGGGTCATGCCGCACACATCCGCCTGGCCGCGCGCCAGAATCAGTTCGGCTTCCTGGGGTTGATTGATGCGTCCGGTGACGAACAGCGGAATCGACAGGCTGGCCTTGAACGTGCCGGCTTCCCTGGCCAGATAAGCTGCTTCGATCGCCATCGGCGGCACGATATGCACCGCGCCACCCAAGGACGCTGACGTTCCGGCGACGATATGCACGTAATCCAGCAGCGGTTGCAGTAATTGCACGGCGGCCAGGGATTCATCCTCGGTCAACCCTTCGGGATCGCGTTCATCAGCGGATATGCGCAGGCCGATAATGAACTGTTCATCGGTGTTGGCGCGCACGGCGGCAATCACTTCGCGCAGGAAGCGCAGACGCTGTTGCAGATCGCCGTTGTAGCCATCGGTGCGCCGATTGACCCTCGGGTTGATGAATTGCGCCGGCAGGTAACCATGACTGGCAACCACTTCCACGCCATCGATCCCGGCCTGATACAGGCGCCGGGCAGCAGCGCCATAACCGGCGACAATCTCATCGATCATCGCCTGATCCAATGCGCGCGGCATCACCCGAAAACGTTCGTTGGGCACCGCGGAAGGCGAGTACGCGACGGCCAGCAGCCCATCGCTGGACTCCATGATTTCCCGCCCGGGATGGAAGATCTGCGACAGCACCACCGTGCCGTGAGCGTGGCAACTTTCAGCGATTTTTCGATAACCCTCGATGCAGGCATCGTCGGTCGCCATCAGCACATGCGAGGTGTACCGCGCGCTGTCATGCACCCCGGCCACTTGCAGCACGATCAAGCCGACACCGCCTTCGGCTCGCGCGGTGTGATAGGCGATCAGTTGATCATTGACCAGATTGTCGGTGGGCATCGACGTATCGTGACCGCTGGACATGATGCGGTTTTTCAGGCGCTTGTCACGCAGCTGCAAGGGTTCGAACAGGTGCGTAAAAGCGGGGGACGAGGTCGGCATGGGACGGGTACTCCAGGCAGGCTGAAGCCGAAAGGCCGGCTTTTCGGCGTTGTTATTATTTGCCTATAGAAATTTACCCGTAGTAAAAAATCAACTTGTTTTTTTACTGTGGCTCGAAGTAGATTCTTTTGGCGCCCGCACCTGGGGCGAACCTCACAACAATAAAAAGGGTCATGCGGCGTTCAGTCGGGTGGCACCTGCAAGAGGAACCACTGATGAAATCGAATACGCTCAAGCACGGTTTTTATCCCTTGCTGCTGTCCCTGGCCATCGGCCTTGGCACCGCGCAGGCAGCGCCAGACATGGTGGTGGTGGGTTACGGCGGCGCCGGACAGAAAGCCCAGGATGTGGCGTTCTTCCAACCGTTCAGCGTCGCGGATCACAGCAAGCTGATCCAGAGTGAATACAACGGCGAGATGGCCCGGATCAAAGTCATGGTCGACACCGGCAACGCCGATTGGGACGTGGTGCAGATCGAAGGCCCGGACTTGATGCGCGGTTGCGACGAAGGCCTGTACGAAAAACTCGACTGGAAAAGCCTGGGGCGCGTCGAGCAGTTGATCCCGGATGCGGCGCAGGCCTGCGGTTCGGCGGCGCTGGTGTGGAGCGTGGCGATTGCCTACGACACGCAGAAGCTTGCGCAGGCCCCGACCTCGTGGGCCGACTTCTGGGATGTGAAGAAAACCCCAGGCAAACGCGGGCTGCGCAAACGCGCGGTGTACAACCTGGAATTCGCCTTGCTGGCTGACGGGGTGAAGGTCGAGGACGTGTATTCAGTGTTGAACACGCCGCAAGGTGTCGACCGGGCTTTCGCCAAACTCACTGAACTCAAGCCCTACATCCAGTGGTGGGAAGCCGGCGCGCAACCCGCGCAATGGCTCATGGCGGGCGACGTGGTGATGACCTCGACCTACAGCGGGCGCGTCGCCGCCGCAGCGCAAAGTGGTAGCCACCTCGGGTTGGTCTGGCCGGGCAGCCTGTATGGCATGGATTACTGGGCGATCATCAAAGGCTCGAAACACGTCGATCAGGCCAAGCGCTTTATCGCCTTCGCCAACCAGCCGGATGCCCAGGTCAAGTACGTTGAGCAGATCCCTTATGGCCCGACCAATACGGAAGCGGCGGCCAAGCTCGATAGCAAACTCGCTCAATGGGTACCCACTGCACCGCAGAACCTGAAAGGTGCGCTGTCGATGGACGTGGCGTTCTGGGTCGATCACGGCGAAGAACTCGAAGAGCGGTTCAACGCCTGGGCCAGCAAGTAATCGCCATCGGCTGGACGTTTCAACGCGTCCAGCCGATACCCTTCATTTTTCGCGATTCCCCTGAGGTTTTGCGTGGGAACAGACAGCGTCCTGGCGTAAGAAAAATAAGCCTGTTCACAAGAAAAGTTACTCATCCAAGTCACTCAATTTACCCACCCCTGTATCCATTGGTCGTCCCACGAATTAACGGTTTCCCCCCGACATATCCCCTGACATTCAAAGACCTCGCCACCCAAAATCCTCATCTACTCTGGTTTCGCAGGTCACTGATCTGCCGTCATCAGCAATCGCAAGGAGCGATCAATGTATTTTGAGATTTACAGGCAAACCCGTGGCACCTCACAGACTGGCAAGGGCCAATGGCGGTGGCGTTTGAGGGCGGGGAACAATGAGACGATTGCCAGCGGGGAGTCTTACGTCAACAAGGCTGATTGCGTGCATGCCATCAGTTTGATCAAGGGCACTCAGGATCAGACCCCGATCAAGGAAATCTAGGTTGCAGGCCGTGAAGCTGCTCAGTCAGAGCAGCTTCGTTTCAACCGGGCGGTCCGTATTTGGATTAAACGCTATCTGCTTGAGTCGCATAGACGCCGATTGCAACAGCTACCTAAACTGTCAGCAGTTTTGGGGAGTAGGGGCAGTAGATGAATCGCAATGAACTACGCAAGGCCGATATCAACCTGATGGTGGTGTTTGAAACGCTGATGCTCGAACGCAACGTCACCCGGGTGGCGGAGAAGCTGTTTCTCGGGCAACCGACCATCAGTTCGGCACTCAATCGCTTGCGCACGATGTTCAACGATCCGCTGTTCATTCGCGTCGGCCATCGCATGGAGCCGACAGCGCGGGCCGAGGAGATCATTCGGCACCTGTCGCCGGCCCTGGATTCGTTGTCGGTGGCCCTGAGCCTGACCCATGATTTCGACCCCGCCAGCAGCACCATGACCTTTCGTATCGGGCTGTCGGACGATGTCGAGTTTGGCCTGTTGCCGCCGTTACTGCGTGCCTTGCGCCAGGAAGCGCCGAACGTGGTGTTTGTGGTGCAGCATGTCGATTACTGGCGGATTCCGGACTTGCTGGCGTCCGGCGATATCACGGTCGGTATCAGCCAGACCCGCGGTCTGCCGGCCAACGCCAAGCGCAAGCTGCTGCGGCACATCCTGCCCAGCGTATTGCGTGCCGACGCCTCGGACACGCCGCTGACGCTCGATGAATATTGCTCACGGCCGCACGTGCTGGTGTCCCACACCGCCAACGTCAGTGGCTACGCTGACGAGTGGCTGGCTGATATCGGTCGGACGCGGCAAGTGGTGCTGTCGGTGCCGCAATACAGCTCGCTGCCAGCCTTGCTCGCCGGAACCGACCTGATCGCCAGCCTGCCGGATTACACGGCTGAAGCGATGGCGGCCTCCGGACTGCTGTTCAAGGAACCGTTCCCGTTCAAGACGCCGACCCTGGATTTGTCCATGGTCTGGCTCAGTCATGTCGACACCGACCCGGCCGAACGCTGGTTGCGTTCGCGTCTGGAAGCGTTCATGAGTGAGCGTCCAGTGCTGCCATAGGGCCGCGCCGTGTTATATCTTCGACCTTTCCACCCCCTTACAGGAGCAATGCCATGCCTCACGTGCACATGGAATACACCCACAACCTGCCGGGTCTGAATGCCGACGTGGCATTGATCCGGATCAACAATACGCTGGTGGCTTCCGGTCAGTTCGCGGCGGAGAACGACATCAAGAGTCGAGCGGTGAAGGTTGAGACGTTCAAGGTCGGTACTGCGTTGGGAGAACGGGCGTTCGTGCATGTGAAACTGGCGCTGTTGAGCGGTCGCTCGGCGGAAATCAAGAAGCAGTTGTCCGAAAGCCTGCTGGCGGTGGTACAAGACCTTTGCGAATGGCCGACGGGCGTTGAGGTCCAGCTGGCCGTGGAAATCCTCGACATCGATCGAGAGTCCTACGCCAAGGTCGCCATCAACCACTGAGTGTCAGGTCAGTTCCTGCTCGGTGCAGGCCTTGACCACTTGCTCGCGCAGCCAGGTGTTGGCGCTGTCCTGATCGACGCTTTGGCTCCATTGCATGTCGAGGGTGAAACCCGGCAAGCCATTGGGCGCTTCGCAGTGATTGAAGATCGCCTCGTTGGCCAGCAATTGCTGGATGCGCCGGGGTAAGGTCAGGATGAAGTCAGTACCAGTGATCATCTTCAGCGCCGCGCTGTAGCTGTTGGCGCGCGCAATGATCTGGCGCTTTTGCGCCTGTTGCGCGAGCCAGCCGTCGACCATATTGGTGGTGGACGTCCAGGGTGTCGGGAACACATGCCGGCGTTCGACGAAGGCTTGCAGGCTTAAGCGCGGCTGCAGCGGTGTGGCGCGTTTGTCGAACACGCACACCAGGTCGTCCTCCAACAGCAGTCGGGATTTGAAATCGCCGTGGCTGCGATGGAAATTGGGGCCGAAGCAAATCACCAGGTCGAGGCTGCCGTCGCGCAGATCGTCGGCCGGGATATCGGTTTCGAACTTGTGCATGTTGATCATCACCGACAGATCAGCAGCATCGAAGCGCTTCAACAGGCGCGGCAGGATCAACTGTTCGAAGTATTCCGGTGCGCAAATGTTGAACGTGACCGGCTGCAAGGCCGGATCGAATGCTGGCGCCCCGGCGTGGCACAGATTGATGCTTTCGAGGATTTTCAGCACGTGGGTGTACATGGTGCCGGCTTTGTAGGTCGGACGCATACCCGCGCGGGTGTTGATGAACAACTCGTCTTCGAAACTGGTGCGCAGTTTTTTCAGGCAGTAACTGACGGTGGACTGACTGACGCAGAGCGTCTCGGACACACCGGTGACGCTGCTTTGCTCATACACGGCGATAAACACCATGAGGTCCTGCATATCGAGCTTTCTTAGCAAATTACTGTTCAGCATCCGTTCCGTTCTCGCTGCGTTCCTTGCGCTGATGGTGCGCAATGTTGTGCGAATGATCCTAACGGAACGATGGTGCCAGGAGAATGCCTTGCAGGCATTCAGTCCCGGACGGTTGCAAACACCGCGCGCCGGCTAGACATCAGCAGGGCCAGCATACCGATGCCTACCAACAATGCACCGATGATTTCCAGCGGCAGCGGCGACTGACGCAACCAGACCCAGTGAAACAAGGTGATGAACAGCGTGCTCAAGTAAATGTAGGAAATCACCGAGGACGGGGCGATCACGCCGATAGCACGATGCAGCAACCAGAAGGTCGCCAGCGTGGCGAACACGGCCAGGTAGATCAGCCAGTAGAAATCATTCAGGGTCAGCAAAGCCGCCGAGCGCCAGCCGCCGCTTAATCCGCAGAACAGCAACAGAAACAGCGCGCCGAACAGCATGTTCCAGAAGGTCATGCCTACCGGACCACGATCCTTGAGGCTGTTGGCCTTGAGCCGCTGACTCAGGGGTGAATAAAGCGCCATCGCCAGGCAACCGACGCCATACACCGACACCGCGTAGAGCGATGGCAACTCGCCCGGTCCTGCGCCTTTCAGAACCAGCAATACCGCTCCGGCAGCAGCAACCAGCATTGGCAGCGCCCGCTGCTTGAGGTTGCTGTCGGGCATCAGGAGCGCTTCGAAAAGCAGGGTCAGCAACGGCACCAGGGTGAACATCGTCCCGGTGTTGACCGCCGAGGTGTAGCGCAGCGCTTCGAACAACGAGCCGAAATACACCGCCAGCAACAAGCCGAGTGCGGCATGGCCGAGCAGTCCGCGTGCAGTCATGCCGGTATCGCCCTTGAACAGCAGCAGGGGCAAAAACACCAGGGCGCAAAACAGCAGGCGCAAACCGGTCAGCAGGATCGGGTCGATGGCCTGGCTGACCTGCGCGGCGGCTGGAAATGAGGCGGCGATCAACACGGCCCAAAGCAACATGCCCAAGTGCGCGGCGGCGAAACCGGTGTTTTTCATGGTCGGGGTTCCGGGTTATTGAATGTGCCTGGCGTAGTGCCGGGGATCGAAGCGCAGCACCATCAGGATCATCAGCGCCATCACGCCGGTCAGCGACCACCAGGCCCATTCGAAGCTGCCGAGCTGATCGCGGATCATCCCGGCAAGCAGTGGCGAGAGGCCGGCGATCAGGTAACCGATGCCTTGCACGAATGCGGTCAGGCCACCGGCGCGCCGGGGATTGTCCAGATGATCCAGGGACACGATCAGGCTCATCGGGAACAACCCGCCAATGCCCAACCCCAGCAGGCACGGCCACAGCAGGCTCAGGTGTTGCGGGCTGAGTATCAAACCGCAGAAGCCGGCCATGATCAGCGTCAGCAACACCACCAGCACCCAGCGTCGGTCACGGCTGCGATTGGCGATGGCCGGCGTCAGCAGGCCGGACAAGACTTCCATGGCCGTCAGGAAGCCCAGCAACAAACCGGCGTTTTGTTCGCTCCAGCCCTTTTCCACGTAGTACGGCGCTAGCCAGGCCAGCACACAGGTGTAGGACGCCGTGCCGAGGCCGAAGAAGATCGCGAGTAACCAGGCGCGGGAATTGTTGAAGAAGGACGCGTTCCCTGACGTTTTCGAAACCGCTGCCGGCATCGCCGAACGCTGGACGCACCAGAACAGCAGCGCCACCACGGCAAGCACCGCCCAGATCGACAACCCCACGCGCCAACTGCCCGTGCGGCTCATCACCAGTGGCGCGAAGGAGGCCGCGATCGCCGCGCCGCCCATGATCGACGTGACGTAAAGCCCCATGCACACGGAAACGTTGTCGCTGAAACGGGATTTGATCAACGCTGGCATCAACGCCTGGATCAGCGCGATACCGATCCCCGCCAGGACGGCGCTGAGGATCAGTTCGGCCGCCGAATCGAGAAACAGGCGCGACACCGTCGCTACTCCGATGATCAATAACGAGAGCACCACGGTGCGCTGTTCGCCGAGGCGCTGGCTGACGCTGAGGCCGAAGAACATCGCCAATCCCATCGCCATCACCGGCAGCATGGTCAGCAACGAGGCCAGGCTGAAACTCAGCGCAATGTCGCCACGCATCGCCGACAGCAAAGGCCCGACTGCAGCCATGGACGGGCGCAGGTTCAGGGCGACGAGGATGATGCTGAACATCAGCCAGAGGGCAGGGCGGGTGGTTGCGCGAACGTTTTCCATCAATCGGACCTTGAATATTAAGGAGCCGATTAGGCGCGCCAGGCCGGCAGGGCCGCAAACCAGAAAGTCGAGGGTGGTATTTAGAAATTAAATAGATGAGGCGCACCACATATCCAATGTGGGAGCGGGCTTGCTCGCGAAGGCGGTGCATCAGTCACCATGAGTATCGACGGGCACACCGCCTTCGCGAGCAAGCCCGCTCCCACATTAGATTTAGGTGGGCTATGGAATGTTTAGCCAACCCACACCCAAAGTTCTTCAAATCCCGATTTAACGCCTTAACCGCCCGTGTGACGCTGCTGCTCATCTGTTTGCTGCGGTCTTCTCTATGGACGATTGTCCAGTCGCACTTCCCTCCGAATTAGCCTTTTGGGCGCTGTGGCACTGCCGTCACGCGCGCCCACCGGATGCCTGCATTTCCCGTTGATAATTCCTACAGGTCCCGCGCTGCGCGTGGGATCAAAGCGGCGGCGCCTGTGCGTTTGCCTGACGCGGAAATAAGAGAATACCCATGAGTTTTGCCACGACCTCCTTCGCCACGAAGCAAGAAGCCCTGACCTTTCTTGAACAGAACCCGGATATCGAGATGTTCGAGTTGTTCATCCTCGACAACAACGGCGTGCCTCGGGGCAAGTTGCTGCATCGCGATGAGTTGCTGGCGGTGTACGAAAGCGGACGGCCATTGCCGAGCACGATTCTGGGCCTGACCATCAATGGCGATGACGTGGAAAATTCCGGGCTGGTTTGGGATGTGGGTGATATCGACTGCCGGGCCTACCCGATCAGCGGCAGTCTGACGCGCATGCCATGGCGCTTGATTCCTACCGCGGCGGTGCAAGTCAGCATGCACCCCAAGGAAGGCATGCCCGCGACCATTGCCGACCCACGGCATCTGCTGGCGAAAGTGATTGAAGGCTTGCAGGCCGACGGCTATTACCCGGTCATGGCGGCGGAGCTGGAGTTTTACTTGCTGGATCAGCAGCGCGACAGTAATGGTCGACCGCAACCGGCACGGGATGTCGACGGTGGGCGACCGAGAAGCACTCAGGTCTACGGCTTGCGTGAACTGGAGCAGATCGAACCGTTCCTGGCCGATCTCTACAGTGCCTGCAAACTCCAGGGCATTCCGGCGCGCACGGCGATTTCCGAATACGCGCCGGGGCAAGTGGAAATTACCCTCGAACACCGCACCGATGCCCTACAGGCAATGGACGAAGCGGTGCGCTACAAACGATTGGTCAAGGGCGTGGCGCATAAGCACGGGATGACCGCGTGTTTCATGGCCAAACCCTTCGACGACCTAGCGGGCACCGGGATGCACATGCACGTCAGCCTGGCGGACAAGGACGGCAACAATCTGTTTGCCAGCGAAGCCGCGGACGGCACGCCACTGCTCCGGCAGGCGGTCGGCGGCATGCTCGGCACCTTGCTCGATTCGCTGCTGCTTTTCTGTCCAAACGCCAACTCGTACCGCCGTTTCCAAACGAATAGCTATGCGCCGTTGGCGGCCACCTGGGGAGTCGACAACCGCACCGTGAGTTTGCGCGTACCCGGCGGGCCGGCGTTCTCCCGGCATATCGAGCACCGCATCTGTGGCGCCGACGCCAACCCGTATCTGGCGGCTGCGGCGATCCTGGCCGGGATTCATCGCGGCATACGCGAACAACTCGACCCTGGCGCGCCGGTGGAGGGCAATGGTTACGCCCAGGCCACGGAACTGTTGCCGACGGACTGGTTGACTACGTTGCGGGCGCTGGAGGGTTCGAGTTGGGCGCGGGAGGCGTTCGGCGCTGAGTTCCTCGGCGTGTACCTGGCGGTGAAACGTGCCGAGTACCGACAGTTCATGGGCGAGGTAGGTGAGCAGGATTGGCGTTGGTACCTGAACCAGGCCTGAACCATTCTCAAATACATACGAAGTTTTGGCTTAATGCCATGAGCCAACTAATCGTTGGCTTCTTTTTCACAAAAAATTGATGGAAGGCTACCTACCATAAGTGCTGTCGCGGTAAATGAAATTTTCACATTTACCGAGGGCACTTCTTTTCAGGAACAGCCGATCATCATGTTGAAGATTAAAGCCGTGCGCCCCGAGTGGGTGACACTGATTGCCAGCGCCTTGTTATTAGTGGGTTTCAATTTCGTCCTCTGGCAGCACCTGTTCGAAATCACGGCGTCTGACGGCAAAGGCTTGGTCATGCGCGTGGCGTTCGGGGTGATGATCCTGGCGACCTTCAATATTGTCCTGACCCTGCTGGCTTTCCGGCCGGTGATGAAACCGGTCCTGACATTGATCTTTATGGTCAGTGCGGGCGTGGCGTATTTCATGGGTCAGTACGGTGTTTTGATTGACACCGGCATGTTGCGTAACTTTGCACAAACCAATGCCACGGAAGTGCGCGACTTACTCTCGGTCAAGTTGCTTGTTTATATTGTTGTTCTCGGAGTTATACCGTCCTGGTTGTTGTGGAAAACACCGGTTAATTACCGTCGTTGGCACCGTGAACTACTCAGCAAAGTGCTCGTGACCGTGGCATCGGTTGCGGTAATCGGTGGTGTCGCACTGGTTAACTACCAAGGCTTGTCTTCGTTGTTTCGCAACCACCATGAGTTGCGCCTGATGGTGGTGCCCAGCAACTACATCGGCGCGTCGGTCGGCTATCTGCGTGAACAGGTCGTCTCGGCCCGGCAACCCTTTGTCGCCATTGGCGTAGATGCCCAGAGAAACCCCGCCTGGCAAACCCACGGGCGTAAATCCCTGACCGTGCTGGTCGTGGGCGAAAGTGCCCGGGCCGAGAACTTCGGAATCCTCGGTTATAACCGCGATACGACGCCGAAACTGGACAAAGAAGCCGGCCTGATCGCGTTTACCGATGTGCATTCCTGCGGCACCGAAACGGCGGTCTCGGTACCGTGCATGTTCTCCAATATGGGGCGCAAGGATTACAACGCCAGCAAGGCAAAGAACGAAGAAGGCTTGCTGGATGTGCTCAAGCGCGCCGGTCTTGAGGTGATCTGGCGTGACAACCAGTCGGGCTGCAAAGGCACTTGCGATCGGGTGACCCTCGACGACGTCAGTAACCTGAAGGACCCGGTGTTGTGCGCCAACAGCGAATGCCGCGACGAAATTCTCCTGCAAGGCCTGCAGCACTTCATCGACACCCTGGATAAAGACACGGTGCTGGTGTTGCACCAGATGGGCAGTCACGGGCCGGAGTACTTCAAGCGCTACCCGAAAGAGTACGAACGCTTTACCCCGGTTTGCGAAAGTAATGCGCTGAACAATTGCAGTCGCGAAAGTATCGTCAACGGTTACGACAACACCTTGGTGTACACCGACCATGTGTTGTCGACCCTGATCGATCTGTTGCGCAGCAACCAGGACAAAGTCGACACCGCGATGCTTTATCTGTCGGACCACGGCGAGTCCCTGGGCGAGTACAACTTGTTCCTCCATGGCACGCCTTACATGCTGGCGCCGGAGCAACAAAAACACGTGGCGATGCTGGCGTGGTTCTCCGACAGTTATCAAAAGTCCTTCTCGGTGGACACGCATTGTCTGCAACTGAGTCGTGACAAGCCTTTGAGCCAGGACAACCTGTTCCATTCGATGCTGGGTTTGCTGGAGGTCAACAGCAAGGTCTATAACCAGGATCTGGATATGTTCGCCGGGTGCCGCGGCGCCACGATCGATGGCGTGTTGGCCAAAGAGTGAACGCTTCGACCTTTTTTTCACGCACCGGCCGCTAACCTGCGGCCGGTAACGTTTCCACCAAGAGCCCTTGCACATGTCCGCTCAGCCGCCATCCGCCATCGAGCTTGAGTTCGCCCGGCGCTACGATCAGGAACACGCCCGCGTCTGTCTGCAGCCGCAACCGCGTGGCCTGGCTGGGCGCCTGACGTTCTGGCGTGACGAGCAACTGGTGCGCAATGCGCTCAAGGTGGCCGGCGAGCCGGGGCTTATTCTCGATGTCGCGTGCGGTGTCGGGCGCTTCTGGCCGGTACTGGCCGAGCATGCGAACCGGGTGATTCTGGCGACCGATCCGTCCCAGGACATGCTCAATCACGCCCAGACCCACCATCCGCAGAACCTGTTGCAGCGGGTCAAGACCTTTCAGAGCTCCGCATTCACCATCGGCTTGTCCGCCAACGCCGTCGACTGCATTTTTTGCATGCAACTGTTTCAACACATCGCCAGCCCCGAGCATCGTCTGGCGATGCTGGGCGAATTCCGCCGGGTCAGTCGCGATACGGTGATTGTCGCGGCACGGGTCGATGCTCATTTCAAACGGCGGCGCACCCACACAGACGGCGCTGCGCCCCGTCAGTTGGTCAGCAAAGCCGAAGTGGAAGCCGAGTTCAAGCAGGCGGGTTTGCGTGTGATCAGCTATCAGGATTTCCTGCCGGGCTGCGCGCGGATGCGCGTCTATGTACTGCGTAAGGCCAGCTAACCTCCCTTTGTCAGACATTTCTTGCTATCTGGCCGGCATTTTCGCTAAAGCTCTTGTTCAGTGGATGCGCGGAAATCGCCGGGGGCGATATATACTGCGCGCCATTCTTCAAGGGAGAGCCGTGTGGCCATCGATATTCACTGGATTCGCGACAACGATAGCCTCGGTCAGTTTTGCGCCGAGTGGCAGCAGCTGCCCTACGTTGCCCTCGACACCGAATTCATGCGGGTCGACACCTTTTATCCGATTGCAGGTTTGCTGCAGATCGGCGATGGCGTACGCGCTTACCTGATTGATCCACTGACCATCGATAACTGGCAGCCGTTGTCCGCGCTGCTGGAAAACCCGGCCGTGGTCAAAGTTTTACACGCGTGCAGCGAAGACCTCGAAGTCCTGCTGCGCCTGACCGGCAGCCTGCCGGCACCGTTGTTCGACACCCAACTGGCCGCGGCTTACCTGAACCTCGGTTTCTCCATGGGTTATTCGCGGCTGGTGCAGGAAGTGCTCGGTATCGACCTGCCGAAGGGCGAAACCCGCTCCGACTGGCTGCAACGCCCGCTGTCCGACACCCAGATCAGCTACGCCGCCGAAGATGCCTTGCACCTGGCGGAAGTTTTCGTACAGCTGCGTCCGAAGCTGTCTGACGACAAATACGCCTGGGTCCTGGAAGACGGCGCCGAGCTGGTGGCCAACCTGCGCCGTGAGGTCGACCCGTACGAGGTCTATCGCGACGCCAAACTGGCCTGGAAGCTGTCCCGCGCTCAACTCGCCGTGCTGCGTGAACTCTGTGCCTGGCGCGAGCGCGAGGCCCGTGCCCGTGATCTGCCGCGCAATCGCATCGTCCGTGAGCATTCCCTGTGGCCGCTGGCGCGGACGCAGCCGGACAACCTCGGCGCGTTGGCGAAAATCGAAGACATGCACCCGCGTACCGTGCGTCAGGACGGCGAATTTCTGCTTGATCTGATCAAGCGCTCTGGCAGTGTGTCGCCAGATCAATGGCCGCCAGCCGTACCGGAGCCATTGCCGGTCGATGCCGCCACGCTGGTCAAGCAACTGCGCGCGATCGGCCAGGCCGAAGCCGAGCGCCTGAACATTGCGCCGGAGCTGATGCTGCGCAAGAAAACCCTGGAAGCGCTGCTCAAGAGCGGCTACCCCAATGGTCCTTACCAATTGCCTGATTCGCTGCGTGGCTGGCGCCGCGAATTGATGGGCCAGGCGCTGCTCGACAGCCTGGCCACCGCCGGAGAACAGCCTTGAAACGTATTTGCTCCATCTACCGAAGCCTGAAGAAAAACGAGATGTACCTCTATGTGCTCAAAAGCGATGCACTGGAACGCGTCCCGGACAGTCTGATGGCGGCCTTCGGCAAACCTCATCACGCTTTCGACCTAGTGTTGACCCCCGAGCGCAAACTGTCGCGCGAGGACATCACCGTGGTCCTGGAGAACCTTGAAAAGCAGGGCTATCACTTGCAAATGCCACCGGCCGAAGACGAGTACATCGAGCACTTGCCGGAAGAATTGCTGCGCCGCAACGACCCGATGTGATCGCTAGTCAGGTTCTGTTCAGAGCCTTTGTGAAACACTGGAATGATATTTGGCGACGGTCGCGACGATGGAGCAGTACTCCGTCGGTGACCGTCTGCACTGCTTTTGAAAGGTTTGAGCCATGCGCGTTCTGATTGCTGAACACGACCACCCTGTGTACGCCCAACTGTTGCGTCAGGCAGCGCCTGAGCTGGAAGTGCTGACCAGTGGTGATTCCGCCGAACTGGCCAGCCAGGCGGCTGATTGTCCGATCTGGCTCGGCCAGCCGGACCTGCTGGCGACCCTGCTGCGTCAGGGCCACGAGCCGCAATGGCTGCAATCGACCTGGGCCGGCATCACGCCGCTGCTGGCCGACGGCTTGCCACGCCACTATCGCCTGACCCGGGCGGTGGGGATTTTCGGTCAGGTCATGGCCGAATACGTGCTGACCTACATGCTCGGCCACGAGCGCGAAGTGCTGCCACGCCTGGTCAGCCAGGTCGAGCGCAAGTGGGACAGCCGCCAGGGCCAAAGCCTGGCCGGGCGCAAAGTGTTGATCGTTGGCACCGGTGATATCGGCCAGACCGTGGCGCAGTTCCTGGTGCCGTTTGGCGTCGAGTTATACGGCATCGCCAGCGAAGCCCGCGAGCAGGCACCGTTTGTCGAAGTCGGCGCATTGGCCGACCTGCCGCGTTTGGTGGGTGAAGTGGATTACGTGATCAATCTGCTGCCCAATACGCCGAACACGCATGACCTGTACGACGCGGCGCTGTTCAAGCAGTTCAAGCCGACCGGGTTGTTCATCAACGTCGGACGCGGTGTGGCGGTGGTCGATGCGGACCTGGTGGAGGCCTTGAAAGAAGGTCATCTGGCCGGCGCCGTGATCGACGTCTGCCGTCAGGAGCCGTTGCCGCAACGCCATCCGTTCTGGACCGCCTGGGGCTTGCTGCTGACCGGCCACAGCTCGGCACCGACTTCGCCATCGATGATGGTGAAACTGTTTGTCGAGAACCTGCGGGCGTATCAGGCGGGTGAAGCGTTGCGCGGAGAAGTGGATTTCAATCGCGGGTATTGAGTCCACCGCAATCAAATTGGATCTGCGGTAAACACATTATTTGTGTACACCAAAGATTAAATGTGGGAGCGGGCTTGCTCGCGAAGGCGATGTGTCAGTCACCATTAGTATCGACTGACACATCGCCTTCGCGAGCAAGCCCGCTCCCACATTGGTTTTGTGGTGGGGCTTAAAGGGTGAAGTCGCCTTCAGCCGCCAACTCGCTCAACGGACGACGCGGGCTTGGCTCTTCCCGCGCTTGCAGGTAATCCGCCAGCGTCGACTTGTCGCCCAGTTTGCCGATCGCCACTGCCGCGTGCAGCGCGTAGCCTTCAGGAATGTTCAGCTCCTTGCGGGTCAATTCCTGATCGAAACCGGCCATGCCGTGGGTGTGCCAGCCGCTGATGCTCGCTTGCAGCGCCAGATGGCCCCAGGCCGAACCGGTGTCGAAGGTGTGCCACAGGGCCGGGGTTTCTTCAGTGGCGCCAGGCACCGCGAACGTGGTTTTCGATACCACGATCACCAGTGCCGAGGCGTGTTGCGCCCAACTGCGGTTGAATTCGTTCAACAAGCCCAGGTAACGCTCCCAGTTCGGCGTGTCGCGACGCGCGTAGAGAAACCGCCAAGGCTGCGAGTTGTAGGCCGATGGCGCCCAGCGTGCGGCTTCGAAGACGCTCAGCAGGGTTTCCTCGGGAATGGTTTCGCCGGTGAAGGCGCGGGGCGACCAGCGATCGGTGAATTGCGGGTGGATGGCATAGTCGGCAACGCGTGGATTAGCACTCATCAATCGATTCCTTGCTACGTTTGAAAGGGAAGGGCGTTTGAAACCTGCGGGCGCAGTTGAGCTGAGCGATGAGGTTTTTCGAGAGCCGTGGCAATTTACCTGAATGCAACGCGGTTGAGCGTTAATGGCACGCAGGCTTGGCTCCTTGCGACTGGCAAAGCTACTTGGCGGCGCAAGAACTGACAAGTGCCGTTCTACCGGCAGTCGCCAATGCTTGGCCCAGGAGGCTGCGGGCACTAGACTGGCGGCCTTTTCACCACCTGATGTCGATGTTGAACCATGGTCGCCAAAGTCGAACCGTTCTGGATGCGCAAAACCCTCGATCAACTCGATCCGGAGGAATGGGAATCGCTGTGCGACGGCTGTGGCCTCTGCTGCCTGCAAAAGCTCGAAGACGAAGACGACAACAGCGTCTATTACACGCGCATCGCCTGCAAACTGCTGGACCTGAAAACCTGCCAGTGCAGCGATTACCCCAACCGCCGTGACTTCGTGCCGGACTGCATCCAGCTCACACCGGGCAAGGCCGATGAGTTCAAATGGCTGCCGCCGACCTGCGGTTATCGACTGGTCAGCGAAGGCAAGGACTTGCCGCTCTGGCACCATCTGGTGTGCGGTGATCGCGATGCGGTGCATCACGAACGTATCTCCCAGTCCGGGCGAATGCTTGCCGAAGGCAGCGTGCCGGAAGACGATTGGGAAGATCATCTGATTTTCCGGGCGGGTTAAACGCCCGGCGATTTAACGTTTCACGAAGGAGTGTGTATGGCTGTGGGATTGCGGCTGGCGTTGGCCGTTGGATGGTTGGCCCTGAGTTCGTCCGTGTGGGCGGCGAAGAAAGTCGATCTGGATTACCACGTGCGCCTGTTGCCGCAAAGCGATCAGGCGGAAGTGCGTCTGACCCTGGCCCAGGGCTCGGCGGTGCGCAGCCTGGATTTCGACCTCGGCGACGGCAGCCACTACAGCGACTTCAAGGCCGACGGGGAATGGCAGTTCACGCCGGGCAAAGCAACCCGAGGTGTCTGGCGTCCGGCCGCCGACAAGGCCAGCCTGACTTACCGCGTGCGCATCAGCCACGGGCGCAAGAGCGGCAGCTTCGACACGCGCATGACCCCGACCTGGGCGTTGATGCGCGGCGACGATCTGGTGCCGGCGGCCAAACTCGATCAGCAGGACGGCATCGAGTTGGTCTCACGGCTTGAATTCGAATTGCCCAGCGGCTGGAAAAGCGTCGAGACCGCCTGGCCGCGAATCGGCAAGAACAAGTTCCGCATCGACAACGTTTCGCGACTGTTCGACCGGCCTACGGGCTGGATGCTCGCCGGCCATCTCGGCACCCGGCGTACTCGACTCGGGGAAACCGAGGTTACCGTCGCCTCGCCTCAGGGCCAGGGCATGCGCCGCATGGATGTGCTGACGCTGCTGACGTTTGTCTGGCCGCACGTGCAAGAGGTGTTCCCCCGTCATCCGGCCAAACTGCTGATTGTCGGCGCCAACGACCCGATGTGGCGCGGCAGCCTGGCGGCGCGCGAATCGATCTATCTGAACACGCGTTTGCCGTTGGTCAGTGAAAGCGGCACCAGTGTGTTGGTGCGCGAATTGGCCCAGGTGTTCGGGCGGATCAACGACCAGCAGCGCAGCGACTGGATCAGCGAAGGGTTTGCCGAGTATTACGCCATCGAACTGGTGCGCCGCGCGGGCGGCATGAGTGATGAGCGCTATGAAAACCTGCACGGCAAGCTGGTCAAGGACAGCCAGAAAGTCACGACGTTGCGTGGCGAGCAGGTCAGCCCCGCGCAGGTGGCGAAAGCGGTGGTGTTGCTACAGGAACTGGATCGCGAGATTCGCCTGAAGACCCGCAACAAGCGCTCGCTGGATGATGTGTTGCGTGGGGTGATGCATTTGGGAAGTGTAAATACCAAGGAATTCGTGCAGCTCGCGGACAGCGTTATTGGCGAGTCTTCCAAAGTGTTGGATACCGAGTTGCTTCAGTAATACCGCTTTCGCGGGCAAGCCTCGCTCCTACAGGGGATATGTCGTTTCGAAATCGACACATCCCCTGTAGGAGCGAGGCTTGCCCGCGAAGGAGCCTTCGGATCAAACCCCGGTCTTGGGCGACGTCAAAGAATCATTGCCCGTCACGGTAGCGGTATTGGTCGCCGCCTCGGCATTTGCCTTCAATTTGTTCAACTCTTCCCCGGCACGCTGAATCTTCGCCCGCACGTTGTTCATGTCCTGACGGCTTTTCTCCAGCAGGCTCTTGGCCGAACTGTGCCCGGTAATACCGCGCGCCAGTGCCACACCGCCGATCGCCACTTGAATCAAGCCGAACACACCGCCACGGCGCAGGCCTTTGCCGACCATGACCACGCCACCGGCGAGGGAGCCGATGCGCTCCCAACCGTGGACGTTCTGGTCGGGATGAGTCTGGAACGGGGTGGATTCGATGCGTTCTACGCGTTTGAGTTCGCTCATGATCTGTCTCCTGACGGGAAGGTCTGCTTCAAGAATAGATAATTAAGCTGACTGCCGAGGCGGGCGGCTTGTTCCATCGAATGTGCAGCGTTTCAGCGGAATTTCGCGCCAGAACGGGTGTTGAGTCCTTTGGACATGCGGTCGTAGAGCACGACGTTGACGGTGGCTGCCAGGTTCATGCAGCCGGTGGTCGGGATGTAGACCACGTCTTCGCACCAGTCGCGGATCTCTTTATCCAGCGAGCCGTCTTCCGGGCCGAAGATGTACAACGCGCGATCGGGATGAGTGTATTCCGGCAGGGAGCGGGCGCCGTCGACCAGTTCCACGGCGACCGGGACGCAGCCCAATGGCAGGATTTTTTTCAGGTCATCGATGCCGATCAGCGGAATGTCGTAGTGGACACGCTTGGTGTCGGTGACGAAGTCGGCGGCGCGTTCATAACGCTTGCCGGTGTAAAACACCGACGCCACGCCATAACAGCCAGCGGCGCGCATCACCGAACCGACGTTTTCCGGTGATTTGGGGTTATACAAACCAATGCAGCTGTACCGTTTGTCTGCCACGAGCGGGGTGCCTTCGGGGAAAAAACGGCAATTATACGGGGATTGGGCGAGGGCGGTCAGATTGTAGATTGGTGGTGTCTGGGCGGCCGCCTTCGCGAGCAAGCCCGCTCCCACATTAGAAGTGTGTACACCGCAGATCAAATGTGGGAGCGGGCTTGCTCGCGAAGGGGCCAATCGAGGCGCTGAAGATCTTCAGTCGTCCTTCTTCATCAACCCCGCCAACGCCGCAAACGGGTTATGCGTCGCCTTGGCGATTTTCGGGCTGCTCAGCGAACCCTCGTCAAAATACTGCTGATCGGTATACCGCGAGTGTTCGTTGTCGTGGCAATACAAGCACAACAATTCCCAGTTCGAGCCGTCCTGCGGGTTGTTGTCGTGGTTGTGGTCGCGGTGGTGCACGGTCAGCTCGCTCAGGCGCTTGCCGGAGAACTCACGGGCGCAGCGGCCGCACACGTGCGGGTACATCTTCAGGGCCTTGTCGCGGTAACCCATTTCCTTGTCGCGCTGATTGTCGGCGAGGATGCGGTCCAGTTTCGACGTGTTGGTCGGGGGCGTTGACGAACTCATGGGTTCACCTTTGTAAAAAGACTAATGACGGTTATGAACAGAGTTTAGCTCAGCCCTTGAGCTTCTCGGCAATCCAGATGGTGTGGCGGGTGCCCTTGTTGCCATGGGCGAAGACCTGGACTTCCTCAGCCTTGAAGCCGGCCTTTTTCAGTTTGTCGGAAAACTGCCGGTCGGCGCTGGCCGACCAGACCGCCAGCACACCCTTGGGCCGCAGGGCCTTGGCGCAGGCGCTCAGGCCACCGGCGGAGTAAAGCCAGCTGTTGGCCTTCTGGGTCAGGCCTTCGGGGCCGTTGTCGACGTCGAGCATGATCGCATCGAACCCTTGCGGCTCGGCTTGCAGCACATGGGCCACGTCTTCCATGCGGATCACCGTGCGCTTGTCGAGCAACGGGTTCCCGGCTTTTTCGCCCAGCGGCCCGCGGTTCCACTCCACCACGCCCGGCACCAGCTCGGCGACCACCACTTCAGCGGTCTTGCCCAGATGCTTGAGGGCCGAGGCGAGAGTGAAGCCCATGCCCAGGCCGCCGATCAGCACCCGCGAGTTTGGCCGACCGGCCACCTTGCGGCACGGGATCTCGGCCAGAGCATCTTCGGAGCCGTGCATGCGGGTGTTCATCAACTGCCCGCCGTCGCCGCCCTGAATCTTGATGACGAAATCATCGCCGTATTCGAACAGGCACAGGGCACCGCCGTTTTCAGGAATGGGAGCGGTGTCGAGCAGAACGAAACGTTTCATGGAGCTCTCTTGAGAAGAATGGGCATAAGGGAAGGCAAATGGAGGCAGTTGGGAGTAGCCTGCAAACAGACAACAAGGCTAACGGAGCCATTGATGAAGCGCACCATTCTAACGGTCATTGCCTTGGCCGCGCTCTCGATAACTGCAGTGCAGGCCCAGGAGCTGCAAACCATACCGACCAGTCCCCAGCCGATGCCCGGTTCGCCCGGCACTGCGACGCCCACCCCGTACCCACAAATCAGCCCTGCGCCATTGCCCAAAGCCGGCGCCGGCAGTGGTGGCCCGCCGTTGGTGCCGATCGAAATGCCCAGCCCGCCGACCAAGGACCAGCCGGTGCCGGGAATTGAGCCGAACGGCACAAAAAATAAATCGCCAGGCGGTTAAATCTGCTGCAAGAGCAGTTGCCCATCGGCCATGCGCAAGCGCCTGGAGAGGGAAACGGCGAGGGCGCGGATGATCTTGGCGGCGATTTTCGGTGCGTCGTTGAGCATCTTTTCCAGTGAGTCCTTGCCCAGGTTCAGCAACTGACAGTGGCTGGCGGCCACGCAACTGGCCGAGCGTCGTTCGCCGTCGAGCACGGCCATTTCGCCGAACGCGCGACCGCTGCGCAGGGTCGCCATGGTGACCAATTGCCCGTCACTGCTGGTTTTCTGCACCGCCACCTGGCCGGTGTGGATGATGCACATGAAGCTGCCGGCATCGCCCTCGTGAAAGATCTCTTCGCCCTGGGCAATGGTGCTGATGCTGAAGTAGCCGGATGCGGCGGCGAAGTCGGCGGGCAGCAGTTGATCGAACAGGCCGCAGTCCATCAGCCAGTCGCGAATTTCGTTGTTCAGTAAGGTCGGTTCTGACATGTCGTGCGGTCTTTATTGTTGTGTCTGTTTTCCGGAACATACAAACCCCCTGTAGGAGCGAGGCTTGCCCGCGAAGGCGATATTACTGCCGACATTGATATTGAATGTTGCGGCCTCTTCGCGGGCAAGCCTCGCTCCTACAGGGGTAGTGTTGGCCCGGTGTCAGGTCTTAAGACCGGGACGCCGGGCCAAGTTCCTCAGGCGATGCCCAGAACCTTGAAAACAAATGCGTATTCGAGTGCTACGTCACGTAATCCCTGATAACGACCGCTCATCCCGCCATGCCCGGCACCCAATTCGGTCTTGAGCAGCAGCGGATTGTTGTCGGTTTTGGTTGCGCGCAATTTGGCTACCCACTTCGCCGCTTCCCAATACTGCACGCGACTGTCGTTATAGCCGGCGATCACCAGCGTGGCCGGATACGCCTGCGCGGTGACGTTTTCGTACGGGGCGTAGGCCTTGATCCGCTCATACACGTCCGGCTCTTCAGGATTGCCCCATTCGTCGTATTCGGTGACGGTCAGCGGCAGGTCCGGGTCGAGCATGGTATTGAGCACATCGACGAACGGCACTTCGGCAATCGCCGCCGCGAACAGCTCCGGACGCTGATTGAGCACCGCACCGATCAACAATCCACCGGCGCTGCCGCCGCTGATCGCCAGTTGCTTCGAGGTGGTGAAACCGTTGGCGATCAGGTGTTCGGCGCAGGCAATGAAGTCGCTGAACGTATTGTGCTTGTGTTCCTGCTTGCCGGCGCGGTACCAGGCTTCGCCGAGTTCACCGCCGCCACGCACGTGGGCGATGGCAAACGCCACGCCGCGATCCAGCAAACTGAGGCGGGCGTGGGAGAACCATGGGTCGAGGCTTTCGCCGTAGGCGCCGTAGCCGTACAGATAAAGCGGTGTCGGTTTTCCCAGGGCTTCACGTTTGACCACCAGGCTGATCGGCACTTGCGTACCGTCCGGCGCAGTCGCCCAGAGGCGCTGGCTGACGTAGGCGTCGGCATCGAACGGGCCGAGCACCGGGGTTTCCTTGAGAACTTTTTGCTCGCCGCTGCCCAGCTCAAGTTGGCGGATTTGCGCCGGCCGGTTCAACGCCTCATAACGCAAGCGGATCTTGTCGCTGACGAATTCCAGACTGTTCTGCACGTGCAGGCTGTAGGCCGCGTCCGGCAGTTGCACACGGTAGCTCGGCAGGTCTTGCGGGTAGACTTCGATGATCGGCAAGCCGCCTTCACGCAGGCTCAGGGTCATGGCCCCGGTATTCAGGCTCATGCCTTCGATCATCGTTGTGGTGCTGTGCGGGATCAGGTTCTGCCAGTCGGCTTCGGTCGGCGCGGCGCCGGTGTCGACCGCCGTGTACAAGGCGAAGTTGATGCCGTCGCGGTTGGTGCGAATGAACCAGGTCCATGCGCCGTCGAGGGCGCCGTGGTCGACGTCATACTCGTGGTCCTCAACCCTCGGCGCGATGCAGGTAAAGGCCTGTTGCGGCTGAAACGCGTCGAGGACCCAGACTTCGCTGGTGGTCTTGCTGCCCACGGACAACAGCAGTTGCTGCTCCGAACTCGAGCGGTAGCAATGCATGAAGAAGCGACCGTCGGTCTCATGGAACACCTCTTCGGCCGCCGTGCCGTCCAGCCGATAGCGGAACAGTTTGTGCGGGCGGTGGGTGTCGTCCAGTTCGCCGAAAAACAGCGTCAGGCTGTCATTGGCCCAGGTCATGCTGCCGTCGCAGTCCTGGAATTCCAGTTCGCTGACACGGCCGCTGGACAACTCCTTCACGAACAGCGTGTAAATCTCATCGCCGGTGGTGTCGAGGCTGTAGGCCAGGCGCTGGTGGTCGGGGCTGATGCTGAAGGCGCCGAGGGAGAAAAAACCGCCCTTGGCCAGTTCGTTCGGGTCCAGCAGCAGTTGTTCCTGGCGCTCGTCGAGCTGCAGGCTGTCGTCGGCCGGGCGCGGGCAGCGATAGTGACGAGCGTATTCGTCACCGGCGGTGGTGCGCGTGTAATACAGGTACGGGCCCCACGGGGAGGGCAGCGACAGGTCGGTTTCGAGAATCCGGCCCTTGATCTCTTCGAACAGGGTTTCGCGCAGTTCGGCCTGATCGGCGGTTTGCGCCTCCTGGTAGCGGTTTTCAGCGTTCAGGTAGTCGAGTACCGCAGGGGTGTCGCGCTCCTGCAGCCAGGCATACGGGTCAGAACCTTCAGCCTTGTGGGCAATGGGTGCGTCGGAAACGTTGGCGGATAGGGGCATGAAGTGCTCTCGAACAATGTACGGAATAGAGGGCTTCGCAACCTGTGGGAGGGAGCCTGCTCGCGAAGGGGTCAGCACATTCAACATCAATGTTTGCTGATCCACCGCTTTCGCGAGCGGGCTCGCTCCCACATGGGCAAGCCTGATGTGCGAAAAGTCGTTACTATAAGCGCCTCTTTGCCTGCCTTGCCATGGACACCATGACCGAGAACGACTATCTGATCGCTTGGGGCCTCTACGCCTTTGCCGCTTTGGGCTGCCTGTTGGTGTGGATGCGCTTGACCCGCTGGATGTGGCGTTGGCTGCGTGAGCCGCTGCGGCTGCTGATGGCCGTGTTGCTGTTCAGCCCGACCATCATCGACCCGGTCAAGGAAAAAGTTGCCCCGGCCATCGCCATTACGACCCTGGACCTTGCCTTCAAGGTCGGCAACAACGCCTGGCGGGCGATTTCCGACCTGTTGATGTACGGCATGATCGCCTTCGGCATTTACCTGGTGTTCGTGGCGATCCGTTTCCCGATCGAGCGCGCGTCCCGGGCTCGCAAGGAACAGGCGGCTGCCGCCAAGGCTGCGGCCCAGGTCGACGAACCTGAAGACGATCAACCCTTTGGCGGTGCCGGTGATGATCGCTACGGTCGTCCACCGGTGCCGAGCAACCCTCAGCGTATGCGCGTAGAACCACGGTTGTAACCTTGCCCCTTGCCTTGAATCGAGAGTCCGAACATGTGTGAATTGTTGGGCATGAGCGCCAATGTGCCGACCGATATCGTGTTCAGCTTCACCGGGCTGATGCAGCGAGGTGGGCGCACCGGGCCGCACCGTGACGGTTGGGGCATCGCTTTCTATGAAGGCCGTGGCCTGCGACTGTTCCAGGACCCGGCCGCGAGCAGCGAGTCGGAAGTGGCGAACCTGGTGCAGCGCTACCCGATCAAGAGCGAAGTGGTGATCGGCCACATCCGCCAGGCCAACGTCGGCAAGGTCTGCCTGTCCAACACTCACCCGTTCGTGCGCGAACTGTGGGGGCGCAACTGGTGTTTCGCCCACAACGGCCAGCTCGCGGATTTTGAACCGATAAAGCGTTTCTATCGCCCGGTCGGCGATACCGACAGCGAAGCGGCGTTCTGCGATTTGCTCAACCGGGTACGCGCCGAGTTCCCCGAACCGGTCGAGATCGAAGCGCTGCTGCCGGGGCTGGTGGCCGCCTGCGCCGAATACCGCAGCAAAGGCGTGTTCAACTGCCTGCTCAGCGATGGCGATTGGCTGTTCTGCTATTGCTCGACCAAATTGGCGCAGATCACCCGTCGCGCGCCGTTCGGCCCGGCGCGCTTGAAGGATGTCGATGTGATCGTCGACTTCCAGGCCGAAACCACGCCCAACGATGTGGTCACGGTGATCGCCACCGAACCCCTGACTGAAAACGAAACCTGGACCCGGTACGAACCGGGCCAATGGAGCCTCTGGCGACGCGGCGAATGCGTCAGCCAGGGCAAGACCGAATAAGGACTCTGCCCCATGTTGCTCAGTTATCTACGGCTGGTGTTGTTCGCCGCGGGCCTGTTGATCGGTGTCCAGGTGCCGGGATTCATCAGCGATTACGCCAAGCGGGTCGAAGCGCATTTGATTGAAGCGCAGACCTCTTTGAGTGGTTTTCAGGGCACGGCCAATCAGTTTTTCAAGGGTGACATGCAGGCGTTGGTGGCCCATTACCGCGCCAGTGAAGATCCGATTTTCCGCAGCGATGCCGACAGCCTGAGCACCTTGCTCACCCGTCAGATCGCCCTCGACAAGCAATTCCAGGCCATGCAGGGCCCGTGGTACATCCGCTTCCTGCAAGTGGCCCTGGCCGCCGACCCGGATATCCGCAAGGAAACCTGGAACGGCTACAGCTACCAGATCCTGCTGACGCCGGAAGCGATGATCTGGGGCATGAGTGGCGCGTTGCTGCTGTCGTTCGGCATCGAGTGCCTGTTCCGATTGATCGACTGGGTGGTGCTGGGCGGCAAACGCCTGCGCCAGAGCCGGCCGATCGAAGATCGCGATGTGCGGGGGTTGTAAGAAAAAAGATCAAAAGATCGCCGCTTCCTGTAGGAGCGAGGCTTGCCCGCGAAGGCGGCGTGTCAGTCGACATTAATGTTGCAGACACGCCGCCTTCGCGGGCAAGCCTCGCTCCTACAAGGGCTGCGGTGTATCAGGCCAGGACGATGTAGCTTTCACCTACCTTGCGCGCATACCCCTTCAGCACTTGCTGGCACAACGCAACAATCTCCTCGACCCACTCCACGCCCGTGCGCCATGACACCACCACCTGTAAATTCGGCGGCCGTTGATCGATCGCCAGCAAGGTCAATTCGCCCCGCGCCAGTTCCTCGGCCACCAGCACCGGCGGCAACGCGCCGATACCAAAACCGTCCCGCAGCAGGCGGGTAATCGCCGACACCGAATTCACGCAGTTCAGCCGTGGCGCCATCACGCCACCGGCCTGCATCAGGGCGAGAACTTCCTGATGTGGATGGGAGTTTTTCGAGTACGTAATGATCCGTTCCCGAGCCAGGTCAGCGATGCCCGAATACTCACGGTTGTAGATCGAATTACTGGCCACGATCCAGCCCATGGGATGGCTGGCCAGTTCCAGGCTGCGCACGCTTTCCTGACGCAGCAGGTCGGTTTGCAGGATCAGGTCGAGAAAGCCTTTTTGCAGTTGATCGCAGAGGTTGAGCGAGGTATCGGCCACCAGCTCGATTTCCACCAGGGGATAGTGATCCATCATCTGCGCCACCAACGGGCTCAGCCAGGTGTGAATCACCGTGTCCATGACGCCGATCCGCACGCGCCCGACCTTGCTCGAACGGGTCTCGATCGACTGCTTGAGGGCTTGCATGGTGTCCATCATCTGCTCGGCGTATTCGAGCACTTTCAAGCCTTCGGGTGTCAGGCTCACACCGCGTGAATCGCGCAGGAACAGCTTCACGCCGAGCTCGCTTTCGAGCACCGCGATGCGGCTGGAAATCGATGCCTGGGTGGTGAAGAGTTTGTCTGCGGTGAGGCGGAAACTCTTGAGTCGGGCGACCCAGACGAAGGTCTCGAGAAACTTCAGGTTCATGCGATCAACTTTTCTTATGCCTGGGCCGGGTTTTTATTAGTTGGACGCAGCAGGGCCGGGCGCCCAAAAATCGACGCATCCGGTTCCCACGATAGGCGTCGTCGGGGCTCAGAACAATACCAATAAAATCAGCGCGGAGATTTGCCATGAGTGCGCCCGACACCACAGCCATCCCGAAAGCCACGGCCCGCCCGGGACCTTTCGACTGGTATCGCAACATCAATCAGCAGGAACGCCGCACGTTCTGGAGCTGCAAGATCGGCTATGGCCTGGACGGCATGGACACCCAGATGCTCAGCTTCGTGGTGCCGACCCTGATTGCCATGTGGGGCATCACCACCGGTGAAGCCGGGTTGATCCACACCAGCACCCTGATTGCCTCGGCCATCGGCGGCTGGGTGGCGGGGATTCTCTCCGACCGCATCGGCCGCGTACGCACCTTGCAACTCACCGTACTGTGGTTCGCCTTCTTCACGTTTTTGTGTGGCTTCGCCCAGAACTACGAGCAATTGCTGATCAGCCGCACCTTGATGGGCTTCGGTTTCGGCGGTGAATGGACCGCTGGTGCGGTGCTGATGGGCGAGGTGATTCGCGCCAAGGACCGCGGCAAAGCGGTGGGCATGGTGCAATCGGGTTGGGCGCTGGGTTGGGGGCTTACGGCGATTCTGTATGCGCTGCTGTTTTCGATCATGCCGCCGGAAGACGCCTGGCGCGCACTGTTCATTCTCGGCATCGTTCCGGCGATTTTCGTGATCTTCGTGCGTCGTCTGGTCAAAGACCCTGAGATTTATCGCGAAGCCAAAGCCAAACAGGAACCGAGCAACCCGGCGAAGTTCTACGAGATCTTCGCCCCCGGCATCCTCTTCACCACGATCCGCGCTTCGGTGCTGACCACCGGCGCACTGGGCGGCTACTACGCAATCACGTCCTGGCTGCCGACTTTTCTGAAGAACGAACGCGGCTTGAGCGTACTCGGCACGGGCGGATACCTGGCGATGGTGATTGTCGGTTCCTACGTCGGCTATGTCATCAGCGCGTATTTGACTGACATCCTTGGCCGTAAGAAGAACTTCATTTTGTTCGCGGTCGGCTCGTTCACCATCGTTCTGCTCTACACCCAATTGCCGGTCAGCAACGCTGTGATGCTCTGGCTGGGCTTTCCGCTGGGTTTCTTCGCTTCGGGTATTTTCAGCGGCATGGGCGCGTTTTTGACCGAGCTGTTTCCAACGCGGATTCGCGGCTCGGGCCAGGGCTTCTGCTACAACATCGGCCGGGCGCTGGCGGCGTTGTTCCCGCTGCTGATCGGTTTGCTCAGCCAGAAAGTGCCATTGAGTGTGGGCATCGGTGCTTTCGCGGCGGTTTCCTACGGGGTGGTCATTCTCGCGGCGCTGAGCCTGCCGGAAACCCGTGGCAAGCAACTGGACGCCGAGTAACTGATAATCTGCGGGGTATCTGCCCGGCAGTAAAAAAACAATATGCCTACAGGAGTGTTCAGCATGAGCCGCCTGCTATTGAACTGCGACATCGGCGAAAGCTTTGGCAACTGGACCATGGGTCTGGACGCCGAGGTCATGCCCTACATCGATTGCGCCAACATCGCCTGCGGCTTCCACGCTGGCGACCCGAGCATCATGCGCAAGACGGTCAGCCTGGCCCTGAGCAATGGCGTGCAGATCGGCGCGCATCCGGCCTATCAAGACCTGGTGGGCTTCGGCCGGCGTTCCATGGCCTACACCGCCCAGGAACTTCAAGACATTCTGCATTACCAGATCGGCGCCCTCGACGGCATCTGCCGGGCCCAGGGCGGAAGCCTGAGTTACGTCAAACCCCACGGTGCGATGTACAACGACATGATGGCCAACCCGGCGCAATTGCGCGCAGTGCTGCAGGCCGTAGCGTCCTACGACCGGCAATTGCCGCTGATGCTGATGGCCACTCGCGACAACAGCGCCGCCCAGCAAATGGGCGACGAATACGGCGTGACCCTGTGGTTCGAAGCCTTCGCCGATCGCGCTTACGACAGCGCCGGCATGCTCGTCTCGCGGCAATTGCCGGGGGCGGTGCATCACGATCCCGAGACAATCATTCAGCAGGCACTGACCATTGCCCGTGGCGGCGATCTGATCGCCAGCGATGGCAGCCCCTTGCACTTGCAGGCCAATACCCTGTGCGTCCACGGCGACAACGCGAGTTCGGTCGCCGCCGTGCGGCGTATCCGTGACGCCTTGAACCAGCAGAGCGCGCTATGAAACTGCGGGTGGAAGTGGTCGCGCTGGATTGCCTGATGGTGCGTCTGTTCGATGAGATTGCCGAGGCCAACATGCCGTGGATGCTCGCGGCCAGCGAAAGTCTGCGTGCGGCGTTCGCCGGGCATCTGATCGATCTGGTGCCGTCCTATACGACGTTAATGGTGCATTACGATCTGACTGCGCTGAATCCGTCCCAAGCCCGGGAATTAATCGCCGCAGCCTTGATCGATCTGTCGCCGAACGCCAGCACTGGCGGCAGATGCCATGTGCTGCCGGTCTGGTACGACTTGAGCGTCGGCCCGGAATTGAGCCTGTTGTCCAAGCGCAGCGGGCTATCGGTGGAGGAGGTGATCCGCCGCCACAGCGAACGTGAGTATCAGGTGTTCGCGTTGGGCTTCGCGCCGGGTTTTGCCTTCATGGGGCTGGTGGAGGAAGTACTCGCCGCGCCGCGCCTGAATACCCCGCGCAAAAAGGTCGCTGCCGGCAGTGTCGGCATCGCCGAACGCCAGACCGCGGCTTATCCGGTGGTCTCTCCCGGCGGCTGGAACCTGATCGGCCGCACACCGGCCAAACTGTTCGACCGCGAACGCGACGGCTACAGCCTGATGCAACCGGGCGACACGGTGCGCTTCGAAGCGGTCAGCCACGCCGAGTTCATCAACCTGGGCGGTGACGACACACCACTGGAGGCGCAGGCATGAGCCGTCTATCGATTGAAGCCAGTACGCCGCTGTGCCTGTTGCAGGACGCGGGCCGTTTCGGCGTGCGGCACTTGGGCGTGACTCAGGGCGGCGGGCTGGATTGGCGGTCGATGTCCTGGGCCAATTGGCTGCTGGGCAATGGGCTGGATGCGCCGGTGATCGAAATCACCCTCGGCGGGTTCACCGTGGTGGCCGAGGACGATTGCGTGCTGGCGCTGGCCGGGGCGGATCTGGGCGCGCTGGTGGATGGTGAAGCGTTGGCGCCATGGCGCAGTTTCAGGCTGAACAAGGGCCAGCGATTGCAGTTCACTCAGCCGTTGCTCGGCGCTCGGGCTTACCTGGCCGCGCCGGGCGGATTTGATGCGCCCAAGGTATTGGGCAGCAGCGCGACGGTGGTCCGTGAGGAACTGGGTGGCTTGGATGGCCTGGGCCGGGCGTTGGCCAAAGGCGCGTCACTGAGCTATTCGGGCAGCGCGTTGTTGTTGCTGCGGGAATTGCCGCTCGAGCATGTACCGAATTTCAAACTGGATGCGCCGCTTGACCTTGTGCTCGGTGCGCAAATCGGCGAGTTCAGTGGCCAGAGTTTGTTCGACGCGTTCAACAATGCCTGGACCCTCGACAGCCGGGCCGACCGGATGGGCATTCGTTTGCTGGGAACGGCGTTGCAGTACCAGGGCAAACCAATGATTTCCGAAGGCATCCCGCTGGGCGCGGTGCAGGTACCGCCGGATGGGCAGCCGATTGTGTTGCTCAATGATCGGCAGACCATCGGCGGCTATCCGCGATTGGGGGCGTTGACGCCGTTGGCGTTGGCGCGGCTGGCGCAGTGTCTGCCGGGGGCCACGGTGCGGTTGAAACCGGTGGTGCAGGAGGTGGCGCATCGCGGACACGTCAAATATTTGCGTCGGTTTTTGAACCGTTAAAAGCTTCGCGAGCAAGCCCGCTCCCACATTTGATCTCTAGTGAACACAATATATGTGCACGACCGAGATCAAGTGTGGGAGCGGGCTTGCTCGCGAAGGCGGCAGTACAAACAACGATAATCTCTATTTGGAAAGAAACCGCATCCCTTCCTCCAACCCCCGCAACGTCAGCGGGTACATCTGGTCATCAATCAAGTCCCTGACGATATTGGTCGAAGACGTATAACCCCACGTATCTTTCGGGTACGGATTGATCCAGATGAGCTTCTTGTACTTCTCCTTGAAACGCTGCATCCACACGTAACCGGCTTCTTCGTTCCAGTGCTCGACACTACCGCCGGCCTGGGTGATTTCGTAGGGCGCCATGGCGGCGTCACCGATGAAAATCACTTTGTAGTCGGCGCCATACTTGTGCAGCAGGTCCTGGGTCGACGTGCGCTCCGACGTGCGGCGCATGTTGTTCTTCCACACCGATTCATAAATAAAGTTGTGGAAGTAGAAGTACTCCAGGTGCTTGAACTCGGTCTTGCAGGCCGAGAACAATTCCTCGCAGATTTTCACGTGGGCGTCCATCGAGCCGCCGATGTCGAACAGCAGCAACAGCTTGACGGTGTTGCGCCGCTCCGGTCGCATCTGGATGTTCAGCAGGCCGGCATCCTTGGCGGTATGGTCGATGGTGCCATCGATGTCCAGCTCTTCCGCCGCCCCCTGGCGGGCGAATTTGCGCAATCGCCGCAGAGCGACCTTGATATTGCGCGTGCCCAGCTCGACCGAGTCGTCGAGGTTCTTGTACTCGCGTTGATCCCAGACCTTGACCGCTTTGCCCTGGCGCTTGCCGGCATCGCCAACCCGAATGCCTTCAGGGTTGAAGCCACCGGAGCCGAACGGGCTGGTGCCGCCAGTGCCAATCCATTTGTTGCCGCCGGCATGGCGTTCTTTTTGTTCTTCCAGGCGTTTCTTGAATTCTTCGATCAGTTTGTCCAGACCGCCCAGGGACTGGATCGCTGCCCGCTCTTCGTCGGTCAGGGAACGTTCGAATTCCTTGCGCAGCCAGTCCTCCGGGATCAGCGCCTGGAGGTGATCGTCGAGCTTTTCCAGGCCATTGAAGTAGGCTCCAAAGGCCCGGTCGAATTTGTCGAAATGCTTTTCGTCCTTCACCAGAATCGCCCGGGACAGGTAATAAAACTCGTCCATGTCGGCGAAGGTCACGCGCTGTTTCAGCGCGTTGATCAGGTCCAGCAGCTCGCGCACCGAGACCGGTACCTTGGCGGCGCGCATTTCATTGAACAGGTTGAGCAGCATGGCGTTAGCCTCGACTTGTTGATCAGGGCTCAGCGAGTGCCGCGACGGCTCATGAACGCCAGGCGCTCAAGCAATTGCACGTCTTGTTCGTTCTTCACCAGGGCACCAGCCAGTGGCGGAATGGCCTTGGTCGGATCGCGTTCGCGCAGCACCGCTTCGCCGATGTTGTCGGCCATCAGCAGTTTCAGCCAGTCCACCAGTTCGGAGGTCGATGGCTTCTTTTTCAGGCCCGGGACCTTGCGCACGTCGAAGAACACGTCCAGCGCTTCGCTGACCAGGTCTTTCTTGATGTTCGGGTAATGCACGTCGACGATCCGCTGCATCGTGACGCGATCCGGGAAGGCGATGTAGTGGAAGAAGCAACGGCGCAGGAAGGCGTCCGGCAGCTCTTTCTCGTTGTTGGAGGTAATGATGATGATCGGGCGTTTCTTGGCCTTGATGGTCTCGTCGATCTCGTAAACGTAGAACTCCATCTTGTCGAGTTCTTGCAGCAGGTCGTTCGGGAACTCGATGTCGGCCTTGTCGATTTCATCGATCAGCAGGATGACTCGCTCTTCGGATTCGAAGGCTTCCCAGAGCTTGCCCTTTTTCAGGTAGTTGCGAACGTCGTGGACCTTTTCGGTGCCCAGTTGCGAGTCGCGCAGACGGCTGACCGCGTCGTACTCGTACAGGCCCTGATGCGCCTTGGTGGTGGACTTGATATGCCAGGTGATCAGCTTCGCGCCAAAGGACTCGGCCAGTTGCTCGGCGAGCATGGTCTTGCCGGTGCCCGGTTCGCCCTTGACCAGCAATGGACGTTCCAGAGTGATGGCGGCGTTGACCGCCAGCTTCAGGTCATCGGTGGCGACGTAGGCCTGGGTGCCTTCGAACTTCATCTGCTAATCCTCGAACGGTAACGCCGACCTGAACGAGGCAGGGCGGGGCGCAATAAGTTGTAGTACCCGACTATAACGCGGTGCCCGGTCGACTGTGAACGCAGACGGCTTATTCAGTCTCTGAATGGGGCGTCACATCTTGACTCAGTCTCGGCGGCTGGCCAGTATTGAGCTATCGCCATATTGGCGATAGCTTGCCGGGCATGTCTACTAAATATCGATTTCGAGATACGTATCGCATTCAGTTGCGCGAGAAGGATCATCCGCCGCCCCATGTCCACCTCACTGGGGGTGGGCTCGACGTGATGCTCAGCCTGGAAACCATCACTGTGATGGTGGGCAAGGCGCCGCCACTGATTATCAAGGAAGCGCTGGAGTGGGTCAGGGCCCATCAGGCGCAATTGCTGGAGGATTGGAAACGATGTTACCCATGAAGCGCCCACGGCTGTCGGCCGTGCAGGCATTGCCGGATTACCGCCTTGCCCTGACTTTTATCGACGGTCAGCAGCTGACGCTCGATTTGAGTCGCGATTTGCACGCCTTTCCAGGGTTGCAACCCTTACTTGTGGATCATGCTTTCAACCGTGCAACCCTGGGCGATGAGGGTTGGTGTGTCGAGTGGCCTGAACGGGACATCCAGATTGGCGCCGACACCCTGTATCTGGATGCGCTCGCGCAAAACGCCTCGGACGAAAACACCCGGATCTTCATCGACTGGCGTGCTCGCACCGGCTTACCGCTCAATCAGGCCGCCGAGGCGCTGGGTGTCAGTGCCCGGAGCATTACCCGCTACAGCAGTGGTCGTGAAGCCGTGCCCCGATCGTTGGCGCTGGCCTGCCTGGGCTGGGACTTCCTGCAGCAGCAAGCGAACCCGGCACGGGCGGCGGAAGACACCGGTCGCTACACCGTCACGCGCAAACCTTAACCGGCCTCCGGTTTTGGCCGTTCATAGCGGGCATTGAACGCCTGGATGAAACCATTGCGTAAAATCTGCAAAAACGCCTGGAACGCGCTGATATCTTGTTGATGCACGTTACCGCTCAGTTCAACGCGGGTTGCAAACTGGTTTTTGCCCTGGTTTTTCAGCACGGTTTCGCCGCCACCGACGATGGCCTCCCAAATGGAGCGGAACAGCCCTTTGTCCTTGTTTTCCACGTCCTGTTGCCAATTGAACACGTCTACGTCTTTCAGCAGAGGTTTGATGTAACCGGTTAATTTAGCTTTTTTGGCCTGCGCCTCAATCACCACGTCACCGTGTCCGGCGTTGAAGTCGAACTTGCCATACGCCGAGGCGAAGTCGTTCATGCGCTTGAGTTCGATGTCCTTGGCCCGCAGGCGGAATTCGAAGTCTTCGAAATTGCTCAGCGGATCGAAGGTCGCGGTGGTTTCCAAGGGCGCGTGCCCCAGCAGCAGCGCCTTGCCTTCGAAGCGAGCGTCACGCTTGCCTTTAGTGTCGACCACGTTGGTCAGGTTGAAAATACTGGCGTTGACCTGGGTCGCGTTCATATTCACGGGCGGTTTGGAGTTGAAATTTCGAAAGCTGATCTTGCCGTCGTCAATGCGTACTTCGTTGAGGGTGATCGGCAGCAACTTGCCCAATTGCGCGCGCCAGTCGGTGCCTCGACCGGTCTGGGAATTCTGTTTGTTAGCCCCGCCGTCGACGAAGTTCACCTCGGGTTTGATGAACTGCACCTCGGCCACCACCGCATGGTCATACCAGAGCGAGTGCCAACTGACCGAGAGGTCGATCAGCGGCGCATTGACGAAGGGCACCGGAACCTTGCCATCGACCTTGACGATTTTCAGCCCATTGATTTTGTAGGCGCCGCGCCACAGCGCCAGGTCGACGTCGGTGATCTGGCCACGGTAGTCGCCCATGTCTGCCAGTTTTTCGTTCAGGTAGTTGCGCACCATGTAGGGCAGGGCGACGTGCAGGGCAACCAGCAGCACGACGAGGCCCGCGAGGTTCCACAGGGGCCAACTGTATCGACGCTTCATGGTGGCAGTTCTCCGGCTATGTAAAGCCATTGACTGCGGCGTTCAGCGGACGTTCGACCCGACTGGACGCCCACGGGCAACAGGCATACCGTGGGGACCTTATTCAACGCTGTATAAGGACCCAGCCATGAGCCGTATTTTCGCTGACAACGCCCATTCCATTGGCAATACACCGCTGGTGCAGATCAATCGCATCGCGCCGCGCGGCGTTACCATCCTGGCCAAGATCGAAGGGCGTAACCCCGGATACTCAGTCAAGTGCCGGATCGGCGCGAGCATGATCTGGGACGCTGAAAGCACCGGCAAACTCAAGCCTGGCATGACCATCGTCGAACCGACTTCCGGCAATACCGGGATTGGCTTGGCCTTCGTGGCGGCTGCTCGGGGCTACAAACTGATGTTGACCATGCCGTCGTCCATGAGCATCGAGCGACGCAAGGTACTCAAAGCACTTGGCGCCGAACTGGTGCTGACCGAGCCGGCCAAAGGCATGAAAGGCGCGATCGAAAAGGCGGGTGAAATTGTCGCCAGCGATCCGACGATCTACTTCATGCCGTCGCAGTTTGAAAACCCGGCCAACCCGGCCATTCACGAAAAAACCACCGGCCCGGAAATCTGGAACGACACCGACGGTGCTGTGGATGTGTTGGTGGCCGGTGTCGGAACCGGTGGAACCATTACCGGGGTTTCGCGGTATATCAAGAATACCCAGGGCAAACCGATCATCTCGGTGGCGGTGGAGCCAGCGGCATCGCCGGTGATTACCCAGGCGATGGCCGGTGAAGAGATCAAGCCAAGCCCGCATAAGATCCAGGGCATCGGCGCCGGTTTTGTGCCGAAGAACCTGGACCTGTCGATGGTTGATCGGGTCGAATTGGTCAGCGATGAGGAATCCAAGACCATGGCCCTGCGCTTGATGCAGGAAGAAGGGATTTTGTGCGGTATTTCCTGCGGCGCTGCCATGGCTGTGGCCGTACGCCTGGCGGAAACACCGGAGATGCAGGGCAAGACCATCGTAGTGATCCTGCCGGACTCCGGTGAGCGTTACCTGTCGAGCATGTTGTTCAGTGATCTGTTTACAGAACAGGAGAACCACCAGTAACACTCAGCTCGGCTGGCGAATAAGCCTCGCTTCTGTAGGAGCGAGGCTTGCCCGCGAATGCCGCGCAACAGTCTGAAAAATGAATAACCTGATTCAGGTCAGCCCCTGTTCAGGTGCTTTATGTTAAGAAGTGCTTTATTGCGCAATTCTTAACACTGAATGTTGAGTTATGCGGGTTTTTCCCGCAGCCGGTAATGTTTATCATGGCCGGCCGCCACGTCGGGTAAATGGCGTTGTGCAGAGTTGTTTATTCTCAAGGAGTTGTGGATGACCTTTTCCTTTGCCGCGAAGGCGTCGCTGTTGCTGCTGTTCCTCGGCAGCACTCTCTATGTTCATCTACGCGGCAAGGCGCGATTGCCGGTCCTGCGTCAGTTCGTCAACCATTCGGCGCTGTTCGCGCCTTACAACGCGTTGATGTACCTGTTCTCCGGCGTACCGTCCAAACCCTACCTGGACCGCAGCAAGTTCCCGGAACTGGACGTGCTCAAGGACAATTGGGAAGTCATCCGCGACGAAGCGATGCACCTGTTCGACGAGGGCTACATTCGCGCCGCCGAAAAGAACAACGACGCCGGTTTTGGCTCGTTTTTCAAGAAAGGCTGGAAGCGCTTCTACCTCAAGTGGTACGACAAACCCCTGCCATCGGCCGCAGCCCTGTGCCCGAAAACCGTGGCACTGGTCAGCAGCATTCCCAACGTCAAGGGCGCGATGTTCGCGCTGCTACCGGGCGGCAGTCACCTCAACCCGCACCGCGACCCGTTTGCCGGTTCCCTGCGTTATCACCTGGGGCTGTCGACGCCGAACTCTGATGATTGCCGCATTTTTGTCGACGGTCAGGTCTACGCCTGGCGTGATGGCGAAGACGTGATGTTCGACGAGACCTACGTGCATTGGGTCAAGAACGAAACCGACAAGACCCGGGTCATCCTGTTCTGCGACATTGAACGACCGCTGAGCAACCGCGTCATGACTCGGATCAACCGCTGGATCAGTGGCTGTCTGGGCCGCGCGACTGCGCCGCAGAACCTTGATGATGAACGCGTTGGCGGAATCAACCAGGCCTATGCCTGGAGCAAGAACTCCAGCGATAAATTCAGCGGCGTGGTCAAACAGTGGAAACGTCGCAACCCCAAGGCCTACCGCGTGCTGCGGCCGGTGTTGGCGGTGGTGGTGCTGACGTTGTTGGGGTATTGGTTGTTTGGGTAATCGCGATCACGAAATAAAGAACCGCTCCTTTGAGAGCGGTTTTTTTTGGCCATGATTTTCATCGGCGTCCGGCAAGCACATTAGGTTCTTCACCTTCGATGCCCGTCGCAAGTATTTGTAGAATGCGCCGCTGACTGTCTGTGAGCACTAGGGCGGTCTGTTTTCTTGCCAGTGCGGATGAGCTTTTTTTTGTAGGAGATTTCTTACTGGATTTACTCATTTTTCCTCCGCTATTGATCATTATTTGAGCAATTTTCACGATACTAGGCTTTCCACGGCTTTGACAAGTTGCCGTTCAGCATCGAAATAAAAGCCATGTTGTTGATAGATCGGAATCGCACCTTTCAGAGGCTCCTGAACTTCGATAAATCTACTCCCGATAATTGTGGCGTAGTGCTCAATGACCAATATGGCCAACGTCACGATTCGTTTTTTCAAAGGATGGACTTCTCCTGGTCGTCCTTCCAGTCGCACGATGCGAAGTCGTTGCCGACTTTTGTTAGGGTTTGCGAAGCAAAGTCCGCACAGTTGTTCATCGAACCAGATGGATAGATCCAGCGCTAAAGGCTCCTTCGCTTTCCATCCAACAACTTCATGCCATAAAAAATACGGATCATCCCAGCACGAACAGGCATTCAATGCTTGTGCGTCAATCGGTTCAAATCGAACCTTCGATAAATCGAGGACGGTAGAGCCGAACTGTTCCTTCCCCTCTTGCAGCTTGGCAATGCTAGCGGCTGCAAGCTTTCTAGCCCTCGACCTATACAACTGATACCGCAGATGCGTCCGTTCCCTTGGCATTCGATCTCTTGCATTCCATGTCCCCCAGAGCGGGCGATTTCATTTCATGTAGAGTAAGCAGCGCTTCTTTTGCTGTCGTTACTGGCCTTTTGACCAAGTGATTGCAATCCATGTCAGTCGCTGGTTATAGTCGGCGCTCAGTGTTTTCCTCTCCATCAAAAAAGATCAGCCCAATGCCTGCATCCCTCATCAACGCGGTAGTCGATTCAGCGGTCAACGCTGGCGTCGTGCCGTGCGGGAATCAGCAGCCTGTGCAGATCAGTCATTACCCTCCACCTGTCAGTAGCACGCCGGTGTGCGCAGTCGTATCACCGCCGGGCGTTGGCGTTTCGGGTTGATCAGCTGCTCTTGGTTGTTCCCCGCGCCCGCCATAAAAAACTACTGAATTTCAGCTTCGGCTGAGTTGGCTTTTTGCCTGACTACAGGTGGTATTCATGTTTGTCCTTTCTAAAAAGTCCGCGCTCGCGGCGGCGTCCACGAGCCTGTTCGTTTTGCTGTGGAGCAGCGGGGCGATCTTTTCCAAATGGGGCCTGGCCCACGCATCACCGTTTGCCTTTCTGTTGTTTCGATTCGCCATCGCACTGTGCGGCCTGGTGCTGCTGGTGCCGTTGCTCAAGTTGAAACGGCCCAAGGGCGGCAAGCCAATGTTGTATGCGATGGCCACGGGCGTGGTGTTGCTGGGGGCTTACCAGATTTTCTATCTGCTGGCCCTCGACCTGAAGGTGACGCCCGGTGTCATGGCCACGATCATGGGTGTGCAACCGATCCTCACCGTGGTGCTGATGGAGCGTCAGCGTTCGTGGAGCCGGATGTTCGGTCTGGCGCTGGGCCTGGCCGGGTTGATCATGGTGGTCTACCAGGGCATCGGTCTGGCGGGCATGTCACTGGCCGGCATGCTCTTCGGTTTGCTGGCGCTGGCGAGCATGACGTTCGGCTCGATCATGCAGAAACGCATCACCGACAATCCCCTCGGTACGCTGCCGGTGCAGTACCTCGCCGGGCTGTTGCTCTGCGGGATTTTCGTGCCGTTCCAGCCGTTTCATTTCGAACACAGCAGCGGTTTCATTGTGCCGGTGTTGTGGATGGGGTTGGTGGTGTCGGTGTTGGCGACCTTGTTGCTGTACCGCTTGATCGCGCGAGGCAATCTGGTGAATGTCACCAGCCTGTTTTACCTGGTACCGGCGGTGACGGCGGTCATGGACTACCTGATATTCGGTAACCGGTTGGCGGCTTTGAGCTTGCTTGGCATGCTGCTGATCATCGTCGGTTTAATCTTCGTGTTCCGTAAAACAGCGTAAAAACCAAAAGGCCCGGGGCATGCGCTCCGGGCCTTTTTTATTTGACCAGCGCATGCTCGGCCCGCACCGAATTCATGAACGCCTGCATCGCCGACGATTGAATGCGATGACGCCGGGTGATCAGGCCATACGGCGGCAGCCGTGCTTCGAATTTGATCGGCAACACCGCCAGCAAATCCCGACCGGGATAATCCTCGACCACCGACACCGGCGTGACACCGAGCATGTCGGTCTGCTGTATCAATGAGAGCAAGGTCATGATCGACGTGGTTTCGACGATGCTGCTGGGGATGTCGACCCGCGCGTTGTGAAACACCTGATTGATGATCGCGCGCATCGGGCTTGGATGCTGTTGCAGCACCCACGTCATGTGCTGCAGTTCTGCCCAGCTCAGTTGTTTCTCCTGCGCCAGTGGATTTTGCGCGCCGGCGATCACGCACAAAGCCTCTTCGCCGAGGCTGTCGAACAGCAATTCTTCGGCCCGCGCGCCGACCGGAATCCGCCCCAGGACGATATCCAGTTGATCCTGCAAAAGGGCCTGCACCAGCACGTCGCTGGTGTCGACCTGGATGCTCATGGACAACCGTGGATGGCTTTGTTTCAAGGTAGCGATGGTCCGGGTCAACAGCCCTGAGGCCAACGCCGGAATCGCCCCGACCGCGACTCGCCCGAGGTTGCCGGATTCCAGTGCGACCAACTCTTCGCGCATGCCGCTGAGTTCGGCAAACACCATGCGCGCGTAGTAGATGACGGTTTCCCCGAACGGGGTGGAGCGCATGCCCCGAGGCAGACGTTCGAACAGTTCGACGCCCAACAAGTCCTCGGCTTCGTGGAGCATCTTGGTGGCGGCCGGTTGAGTCATGCCGATGTGATCGGCGGCGCGGCGCAACGAGCCGAATTCCTGTAACGCCAGCATCAGCCGCAGTTGGCGCAGACGCAGGCGACTGTGGATCACGTTGGCAGCAGGAATTCGGGTCATGGGCCGTGCTCGCAAAAGGGACTGCGGCAAGCCTGACAACAAATGTCAGGCGTTGCCAGCATTGCTGTGTCACAGCACCGATTTTGCCTTGGCGACTTGAGGTTTGCGCAAGCCCATCAGGGTTTGCAGTGCCTTGGAAATCAGCGGCCAGAACAGCATCAACAGCGCTGCCGTGGTCAGGCTGCCGACCAAGGGGTTGGACCAGAAAATCCCCAAGTGCCCGTCGGAGAACAGCATCGACTGGCGGAACGCGTCTTCAGCCTTGTCCGCCAGCACCGCCGCCAACACCAGCGGAGCGATCGGGTAACCGAGTTTCTTGAACAGATAACCCAGCGCGCCAAAGCCCAGCATCAACACCACGTCGAAGAACGAGTTGTGCACCGAGTAGGCACCGATGGTGCAGACCATGATGATGATCGGCGCGATGATCGAGAACGGAATGCGCAGGATCGAGGCAAACAGCGGCACGGTGGCCAAGACCACGATCAGGCTCACGACGTTGCCCAGGTACATGCTGGCGATCAGGCCCCAGACGAAATCATGCTGCTCGACGAACAGCGTCGGGCCAGGGTGCAAGCCCCAGATCATCAAGCCACCGAGCATCACCGCTGCCGTCGCCGAACCGGGAATCCCCAGGGTCAGCATCGGCAGCAGGGCGCTGGTGCCGGCGGCGTGGTCGGCGGTTTCCGGGGCAATCACGCCTTCGAGTTCACCCTTGCCGAAGTTATCGCGCTGCTTGGAGAAACGCCGCGCCAGGCTGTAGCTCATGAACGACGCTGCCGTCGGCCCGCCCGGCGTGATGCCCATCCAGCAACCGACCAGCGTGCTACGGACGATGGTCCACCAGTAGCGCGGCAATTTGGCCCAGGTGCGCAGGATCACCATGGGCGTGATGCGCGCATGCTCGCCGCGAAACACCAGGCCTTCCTCAACGGTACAAAGGATTTCGCCGATGCCGAACAAGCCGATCACCGCCACTTCGAAACTGATACCGGTCATCAGGATCGGTTGGTCGAAGGTCAGGCGCAGGTTGCCGGAAACGGTGTCCATGCCGACCGCCGCCATGGCGAATCCGATCATCATCGCCACCACGGTTTTCAGCGGTGGGTTCTTGCTCATGCCGATGAAGGTGCAGAACGCCAACAGGTACACCGCAAAGAACTCCGGCGAACTGAACGACATGGCGAATGCGGCAATCTTTGTCGACAGGAACGTTAGCAGCAACACCCCGCACAGGGCACCGATCAACGCCGAGCTGAACGCGGCGGTCAAGGCTTCGGCGGCGCGGCCTTCGCGGGCCATCGGGTAGCCGTCAAAGGTGGTTGCCACCGATGAGGGCTCGCCGGGGATGTTGAACAGGATCGAGGTGATCGAGCCGCCGAACAGCGCGCCCCAATACATGCACGAGAGCAAAATGATCGCCGACACCGGCGACATGGTGAACGTCAGCGGCAGCAGCAACGCCACGCCATTGGGGGCGCCGAGGCCGGGCAACACGCCGACCAGAATGCCCAGCAGCACGCCGATCACCATCAGGCCGATGTGGCCTGGGGTCAGGATCAGGTTCATGCCTTGCAGCAGGGAATCGAATTCGCTCATTTGAAATTTCTCCCGGCCAGGGCAATCCAGTCGCCCATCGGGCCGGCATCCAGCGGGACCTTGAACCACAGGGCGAAAATCAGGTAGCTGGCCAGCACCGCGCCGAGGGATACGCTGCCGATCATCCATTTGCCGTAAGGCTTGGCGCGGACCTTGTCGCGCCACATGAACCAGGCGATGAAGCAGGCCGAAGCGACGTAGATGCCCGTGAATGGCATTGCGCCAACGAACAGCGCAATCGGAATGAACACCGACAACACTTGCTTGAACGCGCTGCGGCTGACGAATGAAATGCTCAGCGCGTGCCAGCGCACCAGGGTCAACACGCCGTTGGCCACGCTGGCGGCGCTCAGCATCAGGCCGATGTAGAAAGGGAAGTAACCCGGCTCAGGGCCGGAATCGCCCCAGCCGATACCCTGTTCGAGACTGCCGAACATCACCACCGCGCCGATCAGCGTGGTGAAGAGTGCCAGGCCGAGTTCGACCCAGCGGGTGCCGACCAGCGCCGGTGAATCCGAAGAATGGGACATGAAAACACCTCCAGCAGGTGACGGCCGTGCGTATGCGGACGGCCGTGCACAACTCAGTTTTTCAGCCAGCCGGCCTCTTTGAACACCGGCGTGACGCGGGCGGTGTCCTTTTCAATGTAGGCGGTCAGCGGCTCGCCTTCGAGAAAGGTCGGCACCAGCGCGTTCTGCTTGACGTAGGCCTTGAACTCCGGAGTTTCGGTGACTTTGCGCATCAGCTCGACATAGAACGCGCGCTGTTCGGCGGTGACTTCGCCGGGCATGAACACGGTGCGCGGGAAGCGGTATTGATCGATGCCCAGGCCCTGTTCGTGGCAGGTCGGAACGTCGGCCCAGGATTTGTCACCCGCCACTTTCTCGGTATAGCCCATGCGCTCTTTACTGAACACGCAGAGTGGTTCGACCTGGTCGCCGCGCCATTGGCTGATGCTTTCGCTGGGGTTGTTGACGTTGGCGGCGATGTGTTTACCGGCCAGTTGGGTCGCGGCTTCACTGCCGCTCTTGAACGGGATGTACACCAGTTTGCTGTTAGTGGTTTGGTTCAGCAGCAGGGTCAGGGTCTGGTCGACATCCTTGGACTGGCTGCCGCCCATGCGCAGGTTCGATGGATCAGCCTTGACCGCTTCGTAGAAGCTTTTGGCGTCCTTCCATGGCGCGCCTTTGTAGCTCCAGAGAATGAAGTCGTCCTCGGCCACGGCGGCGATCGGGGTCAGTTCCTGCCATTGGTAGCCGAGCTTGGAGACCAGCGGCAACAGGTAGATGTTGTTGGTGCCGATCACCAGTTTCTCGGCATCACCCTTGTTCATTTTCAAGTCGAGAAAGGCTTCGGCGCCGTTGCCGCCGCCCTTGTTCAGGACGATGGTATTCACGTCGAGGAACTTGTGCGTGGTGATGATCGACTGGATCAACCGACCGAGCTGGTCGGTGCCGCCACCGGGGCCACCGGCGACGACGATTTCGACGTTCTTGTCCGGTTGCCAGGCTTGAGCGAGGGCGGGAAGGGCGCCAGCGGCGACCAGCGTGCAGCCAAGAAACAGACGGGATGTGCGACGGACGAATGCATTTCGCATGATGGAAGGGCCTCGTTTTTGTAGTTGTTATGAGTGACTTGTCGGTGCTCAAAAGCTGCAAGCCTGGCCTGAGTGTGTGAAGCCGCAGGCGTCGCGTCTAGTCAAAACAATACATACACCGATAGCCTGGGGTTATAGCTCGGCAAACGACTAGCGACTAACGACTGTAGGAGCGAGCTTGCTCCGGGCGGCGATCCGACGATGGACTCAAGGGCACCGCGTTTGTTCAGGAAGCACGTGTTTTCGTTGAAGACCATCGCGAGCAAGCTCGCTCCTACAGAAAATAGGCGTGGCCACGTTGAAAGGTCGTTGAAAGCTGGGCATGACATAACCCGAGGCTATCGCCTGATTTCAAGTTTTGATTAGACGGTTATCAGCGAGCCTTCGATAGTGCTCGCAAATGTCGCCAGGAAGTGGCGTTGCTGTCTCCACAAAAATAATAAAAGAGGTACGCACTATGGCTCGTTCCAGTGCATCCCTGAACGTGGCCGGCGCGGATATCCAGCCGCAGGCCGCGGCGGCACCCACGCACAGCTCCGCCGTCAAGGCCAGCAGCGTGCGCTGGCGGATTTTCGCGATCATCTTCGCGTTGACCATGGTCAACCTGATCGACCGGGTTTCGCTGTCCATCGCGATGCCGACCATCGCCCATGAATTTTCCCTGTCGCCGAGCCTGCAAGGGCTGATCCTCAGCAGCTTCTTCTGGGCGTATGCGTTGCTGCAGATTCCTGGCGGCTGGCTGATCGATCGCTTCGGGCCGCACCGGGTCATCAGTTGGTCCACCGGGTTGTGGGGCACGTTTCAGGTGCTGGCCGCGTTCGCCACGGGCGGGTTGTCGTTGCTGTTCGCCCGCGTCGCACTGGGTGCCGCCGAGGCACCGTTGTTTCCTTCGGGTGGCAAGCTGATTTCCCTGTGGCTGGCGCCGAGCGAGCGCAGTCGCGGCGCAGTGCTGATGGACAGCGGCAGCCCGTTGGGCGTGGCGCTGGGCGGGTTGATCATTGCCTATCTGATCGCTTCGCTGGATTCGTGGCGGCTGGCGTTTGTCATCGCCGGTATCGCAACGCTGGTACTGGCCTGGCTGGCGCGGCGTTATCTGCGAGACGACCCGGCCAGCCACCCGCAAGTGAATGCCGAAGAACTCGACAAGATCAACGCCGGGCGCGCCACGCCGGCTGCTGAAGCGGCGCGTGTGCCGGTCAAAGGCCTGGGCATCGCGGCCCGTTCCCTCAGTGGTTTGCTGATCGGTCGGGCCAGTTGGGCGATGGTCTATTTCGGCTTGCTGACCTGGGGCCCGAGTTATCTGGCGCAGGCTCGCGGCTTCGATATCAAAGGCATCGGCGCGGCGACGTTCGTGATCTTCGTCTGTGGCGCGTTGGGTTCATTGACGGGCGGTTTCCTTTGCGACGGGTTGATCCGAAAAGGCATCAGTCGTGGCGTGGCGGTCAAGAGCCTGCTGGCGTTTTCCGGTCTGGTAGCCCTCGGCGCGTTCCTGTTGCTGCCAACCCTGAGCAATCCTTTTGCGGCCGTGGCGCTGTTGGCCATGACCGCCTTTTTTCTTATGTGGGGCAGCCTCTACTGGAGCTTCCCGGCGTTGCTGGCGGCCCCGGCGCGGGTCGGGCTGATCGGCGGCGTGATGAACATGGCCGGCAGCACTGGCGGCATTGCAGTGCCGATTCTGGTGGGGATCATTCTGCAAATGACCGGTGGATTTGCCCCGGTGCTGGGGTTCTTTGCGGTGTGTTCGGCGGTGTTTGTTCTAGCGACATTGTTCATCAGTCTCGACGAGGTGCGCCATGGCTGAGCCCCTATCCAATACCGCATGGACCGGACCGATAATCGATGCCCATCATCACTTCTGGGACCCGTCGATCAACGACCATCCGTGGCTGGCGCCCGACGCCAACATCCCGTTTCGCTACGGTGACTACAGCGCGATCAAGCGTCGTTATTTTCCCGAGGATTATTTCGCCGATGCCGGTGCTCATAACGTCGTGCAAACCGTGTACGTCGAGACCGAATGGAACCCGCAGGACCCGATTGGCGAAACCCGTTTCATCGAGCAACTGGCTACCCGTTACGGCGTACCGAATGCGGTCGTCGCGCAAGCCTGGCTCGATCACCCGGACGCCATCGCGGTGCTCACTGAGCAAGCAAGTTTCAAGTGCGTGCGCAGCGTTCGCCACAAACCTGGCGGCCCGACCGCGCCCGCGCAAGTTGGCCATGTGCGCAGCCTGATGAGCGACGAACATTGGCGCCGCAGTTTCGCCGCGCTCGAAGGCTTGGGGCTGCATTTCGATTTGCAGACACCCTGGTGGAACCTGCATGAAGCCGAACGCCTGGCCCGGGATTTCCCTGGCACCACACTCATTCTCAACCACGCAGGATTGCCCAGTGACCGCAGCGCCGAAGGTCTGGCGGGTTGGCGTTTGGCAATGGCGCGGCTGGCCGATTGGCCAAACGTGCAGGTCAAGATTTCCGGGCTTGGCCAGGCCGGCCAGGCGTGGCGTGCCAAGGACAACACGTGGATCGTGCGCGAGGTGATTGCCATGTTCGGCACCGCCCGGGTGATGTTTGCCAGCAACTTTCCGGTGGACAGCCTGTGCGGCTCGTTCGACGACATTTACAGCGGTTTCAAATCCATCGTTGCTGATCTGGCGCAGGCCGATCAGGAGCGTCTTTTCTACAGCAACGCGCAGCGGGTTTATCGCTGCGAGCCTTGCGCTATTGCGCGGACATGGCCTGAACCCTTGAGGAGTGAAGCATGAAAAAAACCACCATCGCCATGGTCCTGGGTGACCCGGCAGGCATCGGCCCGGAACTGATCGCACGCCTGCTGGGCGAGCCTGAGGCGCGCAGTCAGGCCAACGTGATTCTGATTGCCGATGAGGCGGAAATGCGTCGTGGCATGCGCATCGCCGGGACGGAGTTTCCTTACCGCCGCGTGGAGTCGCTGGATCAGTTGCAGTTTCGTGATGACACGCCACTGTTCTATGACTTTCGCGGCGATACCCTCGGTGAATTTCCGCGCAGTGAAGCCAGTGTCATCGGCGGTCGCTACAGCCTCGACACCCTGGAAAAAGCCCTGCGCCTGACCGAGGCCGGCACCACGGATGCCGTGCTGTTCGGGCCGCTGAACAAGACGTCGCTGCACATGGCCGGCATGGCTCACAGCGATGAATTGCACTGGTTCGCCGAGCTGCTGGATTTCCACGGGCCGTTCTGCGAATTCAACGTGCTCGACAACCTCTGGACGTCGCGGGTGACCTCGCACGTGGCGCTGGCCGAAGTGCCGGGCATGCTCAGTCAGGCGCGGGTGGTGGAAGCGATCCAGTTGATCGACACCGCGCTCAAGCGCAACGGCCTGGAAAAACCGCGCATCGGCGTCTGTGGCTTGAACCCGCACAACGGCGACAACGGCTCGTTCGGTCGCGAAGAACTGGACATCATTGGCCCGGCCGTTCGCTCGGCACAGGCGCTGGGCATTGCCGCCGAAGGGCCGTATCCGGGGGACACGATTTTCCTCAAGGTCCAGGGCGATGCCAGTGCCTTTGACGCCGTGGTGACCATGTATCACGACCAGGGACAGATCGCGATCAAGTTGATGGGCTTCTCCCGTGGCGTGACGGTGCAGGGCGGGCTGCCGATTCCGATCACCACGCCAGCGCATGGCACGGCGTTCGACATCGCAGGGCAGGGCAAGGCGAATGTCGGGGCGATCCGCCAGGCCTTCGAAATCGCCTGCCGGATGGGTGCCAACAGCTACTGAGACAACGCAGTTCCCCTGTGGGAGCGGGCTTGCTCGCGAAAGCGGTGTGTCAGGCGGCATTAATGTCGACTGACACGGCCTCTTCGCGAGCAAGCCCGCTCCCACTTTTGATTGGAGTTGCTGCTCGATTTTGTGATCAATACAAATCCCCTGTGGGAGCGAGCCTGCTCGCGATAGCGGTCTGTCAGTCACTGAATAAGTGTCTGAACGACCGCTATCGCGAGCAGGCTCGCTCCCACATTTTTTTGTGTTGTGGCTGATAACCCCATCTAGGCGAAAACCCATTAATGCGATCACCCCAGGTTATCGCCGGATACGCATAAGTGATTATCCGCAGCCCCCGGGCGCTGGCTAAAGTCGCTCCATCGAATGCCCGGAACCGGTTCAGCCGAGCGGCTCTGCGCAGCGACTCAACAACTACAAAAAGCCGGCAGCGCAAGGAATTGTATTCATGAAAATCAAAGCCATCCGTACCCGCGTTTTCGAGTGGAAAGGCAAAGTCGTTCCCCCTCAAGCGCACTTCTGCACCAACGCCAGCGACATCCTGTTCGAGCGCGGCGATGCCATGGGCTCGTTCCGTTTCCACGGCTGGCTGGTGGTGGAAGTCGAGACCGACACCGGTCTTGTCGGCATCGGTAACTGCGCCCTCGCGCCGCGTGTGGCCAAGGAAATCATCGACACTTACCTGGCGCCGATTGCGATGGGTGAAGACCCGTTCGACAACGAATACATCTGGCAGAAGATGTACCGCCAGAGCCACGCCTGGGGCCGCAAAGGTATCGGCATGGCGGCGATCTCGGCCATCGACATCGCCATCTGGGACATCATGGGCAAAGCGGTGAACAAGCCGGTGTTCAAACTGCTCGGTGGGCGGACCAAGGAAAAGATCTGGACCTACGCTTCCAAACTGTACGCCAACGACAACCTCGACCTGTTCCTCGAAGAAGCCCAGGGTTATCTGAACCAAGGGTTCACCGCGCTGAAAATGCGCTTCGGTTACGGGCCGAAAGACGGCCCGGCGGGCATGCGCAAAAACATCGAGCAAGTGCGCGCCTTGCGTAATTTGGCCGGCCCGGACATCGACATCATGCTTGAGTGCTACATGGGCTGGACCCTCGAATACGCCCGGCGCATGTTGCCTAAACTCGCCGAGTTCGAACCGCGCTGGCTCGAAGAACCGGTGATCGCCGACGACATCGAGGGCTACATCGAGCTGAAAAAAATGGGGATCATGCCGATCTCCGGTGGCGAGCACGAGTTCACTTCCTACGGCTTCAAAGACCTGCTGGAACGCCGCGCGGTCGACGTGATCCAGTACGACACCAACCGCGTCGGCGGCATCACCGCAGCGCGCAAGATCAACGCCATGGCCGAAGCCTGGTCGGTGCCGGTCATCCCGCACGCCGGGCAAATGCACAACTACCACCTGACCATGTCCACCACCGCCTCGCCGATGGCCGAGTTCTTTCCGGTGTTCGACGTCGAGGTCGGCAACGAACTCTTTTACTACGTGTTCAAGGGCGAGCCGCAACCGGTCAACGGCTACATCCAGCTCGACGACAACACGCCGGGCCTGGGCCTGGAAATCTCCGATGAATATTTGAGTGACTTCAACATCATCGAGTGACCTTGAGGCGCCGCTCATGAGTGGCGCCATCCCTGACTTTCTGGAGGCCGTCATGCGCCTGATTCAATTCGAAAACACTGCCGGTGAGCGCCAGGTCGGCGTCGTCGAGGGCTTACATGTCTTGGTGTTGCAAGACACCCGCAGCACCCGTGAACTGGCACTCGCGGCGATCCGCGCCAAACGCAGCCTGCAAGAAGAAGTCGCGCAACGCGGCACCGAGCCAGGCCCGGATTACGCGCAGCTGTTGCAGCAGGGAAAAGTCCTGCCGCCGCTGGACCACGAAGACCCGGCCCATTGCCTGATCAGCGGCACCGGCCTGACCCACCTGGGCAGCGCGTCGGCACGGGACAAAATGCACCAGCAGGATGGCGCGGTCGAAGCCGGCATGACCGACACCATGCGCATCTTCAAATGGGGCCTGGAGGGTGGAAAACCGGCGGCCGGTCAGGTCGGTGCGCAACCGGAATGGTTCTACAAGGGCGATGGCAGCATCGTCGTGCGCCCCGGCGCGGACTTCCCGGTGCCGCCGTTTGCCGAAGACGCCGGTGAGGAGCCGGAGCTGACCGGCCTGTATGTGATCGGCGACGACGGCCTGCCGTATCGCGTCGGTTTTGCCTTGGGCAACGAGTTCTCTGACCATGTCATGGAGCGGCGCAACTACCTGTACCTCGCGCATTCGAAACTGCGCTTCTGCGCCTATGGCCCGGAACTGCGCGTCGGTGAATTGCCCCGGCACCTGGCGGGCACCAGCCGCATCACGCGCAACGGCGAAACGCTCTGGGAAAAGGAATTTCTCAGCGGCGAAGACAACATGTGCCACAGCCTCGCCAACCTCGAATTCCATCACTTCAAGTACGCGCAGTTTTTGCGCCCCGGCGATGTTCACGTGCATTACTTCGGCACCGCCACGCTGTCGTTTGCCGATGGGGTGAAAACCCAGCCGGGTGATCGCTTCCAGATCAGCCTCGATGAGTTCGGCGCACCGCTGGAAAACGGCATCGGCGAAAGCGCCCAGCCGCTGCCAATCGGCCAGGTCCGCACGTTGTAGGAGCGAGCATCAGAAGGAGGTTGGCGTTTGAACACCACGGCACACATTTTCGGCTAGACAGACGTTCAAGGACTCACTCATGACCACGCTACTCGGACACAACTACATCGGCGGCCGTCGCAGCGCTAACGGAACGCTGCAACTGCAAAGCCTCGACGCCACCACCGGTGAACCGCTGCCGGGCACCTTCTTCCAGGCGTCCGAAGCCGAGGTGGGGGCGGCGGCCAAAGCGGCGGCCGCTGCATACCCGATCTACCGCGAACTGAGCGCCGAAAAACGTGCACAGTTTCTCGATGCCATCGCCGATGAGATCGATGCGTTGGGCGATGACTTCGTCGCCACCGTCTGCCGCGAAACCGCTTTGCCGGCCGCGCGTATCCAGGGTGAACGCGCACGCACCAGCGCTCAGATGCGCCTGTTCGCCAAGGTCCTGCGGCGCGGTGATTTCTACGGTGCGCGCATCGACCGCGCCTTGCCGGACCGCCAGCCGTTGCCGCGTCCGGACCTGCGTCAGTACCGCATCGCCCTGGGCCCCGTCGCCGTGTTTGGCGCCAGCAACTTTCCGTTGGCGTTTTCCACCGCCGGTGGCGATACCGCTGCAGCGCTGGCCGCCGGTTGCCCGGTGGTGTTCAAGGCCCACAGCGGCCACATGGCAACCGCCGAGTGGGTGGCGGACGCGATCATCCGCGCCGCCGAACGCACCGAAATGCCAGCCGGCGTGTTCAACATGATCTACGGCGGGGGTGTCGGTGAGTGGCTGGTCAAGCACCCGGCGATTCAGGCAGTGGGCTTCACCGGCTCGCTCAAGGGCGGCAATGCCCTGTGCCACATGGCAGCGACGCGGCCACAGCCGATCCCGGTGTTTGCCGAAATGTCGAGCATCAACCCGGTGTTCCTGCTGCCCGAAGCGCTCAAAGTTCGAGGTGAGCAAATCGTTGCGCAACTGGCCGGATCGGTGACGCTTGGCTGCGGTCAGTTTTGCACCAATCCGGGCCTGGTCATCGGTCTGCGTTCGCCGCAGTTCAGCCTTTTTCTGGAGACGTTTTGCGCCAGCATGAACCAGCAACCGGCGCAAACCATGCTCAACGCCGGCGCGCTGGTCAGTTACAGCAAAGGCCTGGGTGAACTGCACGAACATCCGGGGCTGACGCATCTGGCGGGCAAGCCGCAACAGGGCAGTCAGGCGCAGCCGCAGGTGTTCAAGGCTGATGTCAGCCTGTTGCTCAAGGGCGATCAATTGCTACAGGAAGAAGTATTCGGACCGACCACCATCGTCATTGAAGTCGAGGATCGGGCGCAGTTGGCGGCGGCGTTGCACGGCTTGCGTGGGCAATTGACGGCGACGTTGATTGGCGAGGCCGAGGAGCTGCTGGAGTACCGCTGGCTGGCTCAGTCGTTGCAGGAAAAGGTCGGGCGGATTTTGTTCAATGGTTATCCGACCGGGGTCGAGGTGTGCGAGGCGATGGTGCATGGCGGGCCGTACCCGGCGACGTCGGATTCGCGGGGGACTTCAGTGGGAACCTTGGCGATTGATCGATTCCTGCGGCCGGTGTGCTTCCAGAATTATCCAGATGCGTTGTTGCCCGAGGCGTTGCAGAACGCTAATCCGCTGGGGATTCGGCGGTTGGTGGATGGCGAGGTGAGTCAGTCCGCTTTGTAGTTGTCTGAGCCGGCGCCTTCGCGAGCAAGCCCGCTCCCACATTCGATCGCCTTTTTCCAGTAGGAACTCGGTCGAATGTGGGAGCGGGCTTGCTCGCGAAGGCGCCATCAGCAACACCAAAAAGCTATCGGGCAGTCACCTCGGCAGCCTTCACCACCGCCCGCTTCAACACCATCCACAACGCCGCCGCAATCAACACCCCGCCATACAGGTGCGCCATCGACAACGGCTCATCCAGCAACAGCGCCCCCCACAACACCCCGAACGGCGGGATCATGAAGGTCACGGTCATCGACTTCACCGGCCCCACCGACGAGAGCAAACGGAAGTAAATAATGTACGCCAGCGCCGTGCAGCCCAACCCCAACCCCAGCAATGACAACCAGACACTCCAGCCGCCCCAGCTCGCCGGTGGCTGGCTGATCACGCTGTAGCCGAACAGCGGCAACAGGAACAACGTCGCCCCCAGCATGCTGCCCAGCGCCGACAGTCGGCTGTCGAGCCCTCCGGCCTGGTCGAGCCAGCGGCGCGCAAGGAACCCGGCAAATCCGTAGCAAGTGGTGGCAAGCAGGCAGGCCAGGGCGCCCATCAGCAGTTGCAGGTCGAACGCCACCGGGCCGGCCCGGGTGAGAATGCCGACGCCGAACAGCCCGAGGAATACCCCGCCGAGCTTGGCGGCAGTCAGTCTTTCACTGAAGAACAAACCGCCGATCAACACGCCCATCAGCGGCGTGGTGGCGTTGAAAATTGCCGAATACCCGGCCGGCAGCACTTGCGCCGCCACGGAATAGAGCGTCGCCGGAATCCCGGAGTTGATCACCCCGAGCAGCATCACGGTCTTCAGTTTGCCTTTGAAATCCCAGCTGATACGCATCAGCCCGAGGATCACCAGCAACCCGGCCGCCGCAATCGACACCCGGAAAAACGCGGTGGGGATTGTGCCAATCACTGGGGCGATGATGCGCATGAACAAGAAGCTCGCACCCCAGATAGCCGCCAGCGACAGCATACGAACAACATCGACAGGGCTCACGGTGCACTCCTTCCTTCATGGGGCCGAGAGTGTTGCCGAGTGCCTTATCGATGGCAACCGAAAAACGAGCAACGAATTCGCCAGGCGCATTCCAGGGCCTCGCGCAAAATTACGCTTCTCCTGCACCCGCTTCACTGGCTAAGCTCAGGCTTCCGACATTCCCGCCGAGGTCTCACCATGCCGCAGCAATGGCCAGCCGCCGATATCGCCCGACTGATCCTCGATGGCTTTGACGATTACCGCGAGCATTTCCGGCAGATCACCGACGGTGCCCGATCGCGTTTCGAACAGGCCAAGTGGCAGGAGACGCAAATCGCCTCGGCCGCGCGGATCAATCTGTACGAAGAGAAAGTCAGCGAAACGGTCGACCGCCTGCGCGTCGCGTTCGACACCGAAACCCTGGACGTCAGTTGCTGGCCGCTGGTCAAAAGCGCGTACATCACCCTGATCGACCTGCGTTTCGACGATGAACTGTCGGAGACCTGGTACAACTCGATCTTCTGCGGGCTGTTCAGCCATGACCTGATCAGCGACGGCTGCATGTTCATCCACACCACCCGGCCGAGCCTGCGCCGTGCCCGCGCCGCGCAAACCCGTACGTACAAGCCTCAGGGTCAGCTGTCCAGCATGTTGGCGAGCATTTTTGCCGATTACCGTTTCAGCGAAGACTACGCCAACCTGGCCGGCGACCTGCGCCGCCTCGAGGCGCAACTGCGCGAGAACCTGCCGGACTGGGTCTGCAAGGACCCGGATTTGAGCGTTGAATTGTTTTCCTCCGTGCTCTACCGCAACAAGGGCGCGTACCTGGTGGGGCGCATCTACACCCAGGACGAACAATGGCCACTGGTGATTCCGCTGCTGCACCGCGAAGGTCGCGGGATTCAGATCGACGCGTTGATCACCGATGAAGCGGACGTGTCGATCATCTTCTCGTTCACCCGCTCGTATTTCATGGTCGACGTGCCGGTGCCGGCGGAGTTCATCGGTTTTCTCAAGCGTATCCTGCCGGGCAAGCACATCGCGGAGCTGTACACCTCGATCGGCTTCTACAAGCACGGCAAATCGGAGTTCTACCGTGCGCTGATCAATCACCTGGCCAACACCGACGACCAGTTCATCATGGCCCCCGGCGTGCGCGGCATGGTCATGAGCGTGTTTACCCTGCCGGGTTTTAATACCGTATTCAAAATTATCAAGGACCGGTTCTCGCCGTCGAAAAACGTCGACCGCGCCACGGTGATCGAAAAGTACCGTTTGGTGAAAAGCGTCGACCGCGTCGGGCGCATGGCCGATACCCAGGAATTCGCCGACTTCCGTTTTCCGCTGAGCAAGTTCGATCCGGCGTGCCTGGAAGAACTGCTTGAGGTCGCAGCGTCCACCGTGTCGGTGGAAGACGACACGGTGCTGATCCGCCACTGCTGGACCGAGCGGCGGATGACGCCGTTGAACCTGTACCTGGAAAACGCCAACGACGCTCAGGTACGCGAGGCGCTGGAAGATTACGGCCTGGCGATCAAGCAACTGGCGGCGGCGAACATTTTCCCTGGCGACATGCTGCTGAAGAACTTCGGCGTGACCCGTCACGGGCGGGTGGTGTTTTATGACTACGACGAGATCTGCTTCCTGACCGAGGCCAACTTCCGCCACATCCCGCAACCGCGTACGCCTGAAGATGAGATGGCGTCAGAGCCGTGGTATTCGATCGGTCCGCTGGACGTGTTTCCCGAGGAGTTTCCGCCGTTTCTGTTCGCCGATTCGGGGCAGCGCAAGCTGTTCGACCAGCTGCATGGCGAGTTGTACAACGCCGATTACTGGAAAAGCCTGCAAGAGGCGATTCGGGGCGGGAAGGTCATCGACGTGTTCCCGTATCGGCGCAAAGGCCTTGATAACGAGTAGTTCTCTGCGATTGCTGCGCAATCGATCGCGGGCAAGCCCGCTCCCACATTTGACCGTGGTGCCTCCGATTTTGTGGTCGTCATAGATTGAATGTGGGAGCGGGCTTGCCCGCGATCGGCCGCGCAGCGGTCGTAAAATCTGCGACAATCCGCAACCTGCGCCACTAGACGACTTTTGCGTACCTGATGACTGACGAATCGCCTTCAATCGACAAACTGCTGAAAAACCTCGATCACGCCATGCTCGCCGACCGCCACCGGCTGCGGCGGCAGTTGCTTGAGCTGCGCAAAAAACCTGACGAGGCCAAGCTGGCCCAGTGGGTAACGCGTCTGCAAGCGTCCTGTGATCAGGTGCTGGCGCGGCGGGCCAGCCTGCCGGTGATTCGTTACGACGACAGCCTGCCGATCGCTGCCAAGCGCGATGAAATCAAAACCGCGTTGCTCAAGCATCAGGTGCTGATCATCGCCGGCGAAACCGGTTCGGGTAAAACCACCCAGTTGCCGAAGATCTGCCTGGAAATCGGTCGCGGCCAGCATGGCCTGATCGGCCACACCCAGCCGCGTCGAATCGCCGCCCGCAGCGTGGCGAGCCGGGTCGCCGAAGAATTGGCGACGCCCTTGGGCGCGCTGGTCGGCTATCAGGTGCGGTTCGAGGATCAGAGCGATTCCAACACCCTGATCAAGCTGATGACCGACGGCATCCTGCTGGCGGAAACCCAGAACGACCGCTACCTCGAGCGCTACGACACGATCATCGTCGACGAAGCCCACGAACGCAGCCTCAACATCGACTTCCTGCTCGGTTACCTGAAAACCCTGCTGCCGCGTCGTCCGGACCTGAAAGTCATCATCACCTCGGCGACCATCGACCTGGAGCGCTTTTCCAAGCACTTCGACGATGCGCCCATCGTCGAAGTCTCCGGTCGGACCTTCCCGGTGGACACCTGGTACCGTCCGCTGACCCTGGAGCAGGACGAAGAGGGCAACCGTGTCGAGGACGACTTGACCGTGGATCAGGCGATCCTCGCCGCCCTCGACGAAATCGCCGCGTTCGAACGCAGCGAGCGCAAGAGCCCCGGCGATGTGCTGGTGTTCCTGCCCGGCGAGCGCGAGATTCGCGATGCCGCCGACATGCTGCGCAAGGCCCAACTCAAGCACACCGAAATCCTGCCGTTGTACGCGCGGTTGTCGCCGGCCGAGCAGCAGCGGATTTTCCAGTCGCACCCGGGCCGTCGCGTGGTGCTGGCCACCAACGTCGCGGAAACCTCGCTGACCGTGCCAGGCATCCGTTACGTGATCGACAGCGGCACTGCGCGCATCAGCCGCTACAGCTACCGCGCCAAGGTCCAGCGTTTGCCGGTCGAAGCGATTTCCCAGGCCAGCGCCAACCAGCGTAAAGGTCGTTGCGGACGCGTCGAGCCAGGCATTTGCATCCGCCTGTACAGCGAAGAAGATTTCATCGGGCGTCCGGAATTCACCGACCCGGAAATCCTTCGTACCAACCTCGCGGCGGTGATTTTGCAGATGCTGCATCTGCGCCTCGGCGAGATCACTGATTTTCCGTTTATCGAGCCGCCGGATGGCAAGGCGATCAGTGACGGTTTCAACCTGCTGCAAGAACTCTCGGCGGTCGATCGCAACAGCCAGCTGACGCCGTTGGGCCGCAATCTGGCGCGGTTGCCGGTGGACCCGCGCATGGGCCGCATGCTGCTGGAAGCGGCGAAACTCGGCAGCCTGCAGGAAGTGCTGATCGTCGCCAGCGCCATGTCGATCCAGGACCCGCGCGAGCGTCCGCCGGAGCGTCAGCAAGCGGCGGATCAGGCGCACGCGCAGTGGAAAGACGTCGACTCGGACTTCGCCGGGCTGGTCAATCTGTGGCGTGGTTTCGAAGAACAGCGCCAGGCGTTGACGGCGAGTCCGCTGCGTAACTGGTGTCGCAAGAATTTCCTGAATTACCTGCGTCTGCGCGAATGGCGTGATTCGCACCGCCAATTGAGCCTGATCTGCCGCGACATGCAGCTCAGCCTCAATAAAGAGCCGGCGGATTACCCGAAACTGCACAAAGCCGTGCTCTCGGGCCTGCTCAGCCAGATCGGCCAGAAAACCGAAGACGGCGATTATCTCGGCGCGCGTCAGCGGCGTTTCTGGATTCACCCGTCTTCGGGCCTCGGCAAGAAGCGTCCGCAATGGCTGATGGCCGCCGAACTGGTGGAAACCACCAAGCTTTACGCGCGGATGGTGGCCAAGATCGACGCCGACTGGATCGAGCCGCTGGCCGGGCATTTGATCAAGAAAAACCACTTCGAACCCCATTGGGAGAAGAAGCGCGGACAGGTCGTGGCGTTTGAACAGATCACCCTGTTCGGGCTGATCGTGGTCGGTCGCCGGCCGGTGCATTACGGGCCGATCGATCCAGTGGTGTCCCGTGAGTTTTTCATTCGCGAAGGCCTGGTGCGCGGCGAGATTCAATCCAAAGCCAAATGCTTGTCGGCCAATGCGCAGTTGCTCGAACAGCTCGACGAACTGGAGGCCAAGGCCCGCCGTCGCGACATTCTGGCCGACGAAGAAACCTTGTACGCCTTCTACGACGCGCGGCTGCCGGCGGAGATCCACCAGACCGCGACCTTCGACAGTTGGTATCGGGTCAACAGCCAGAAAGACCCGCAGCTGTTGATCATGCGCGAAGAAGACGTGCTGGCCCGCGAGGCCAGTGAAGTCACCGCCGCGCATTACCCGGACACCTTGCACATCGGCGATCTGGAGCTGGCGCTCAGTTACCACTTCGAACCGAACCATCCGCGCGACGGCGTGACCTTGCGTGTGCCGGCGCCGCTGTTGCCGATGTTGCCGCCGGAACGCCTGGAATGGCTGGTGCCGGGCGTCATCGAAGCCAAATGCATTGCGCTGGTGCGCAACTTGCCAAAGGCGCTGCGCAAGAACTTCGTGCCGGTGCCGGACTTCGTCAAAGCCGCGTTGCAGCGCATCACCTTCGCCGAGGGCTCGTTGCCGCAGGCGTTGGGTCGCGAGTTGCTGCGCATGACCGGCGCGCGAGTCAGCGACGAGGCCTGGGCCGAAGCGTCGCAGCAGGTCGACAGTCACCTGCGGATGAACCTGGAAATCGTCGATGGCCAGGGCAAGTTTCTCGGTGAAGGGCGTGATTTGGCTGAATTGACGGCGCGCTTTGCCGAGGCCAGCCAAGCGGCATTGGCCGTGCCGCAAACCGCGAAAAACCAGCAACCGGTGGAGCCTAAAGTGTTTGCCGCCGTTGCCGAAAAAACCCAGCAGAAGATTGCCGGGCTGTCGATGACGGTGTATCCGGCGCTGGTGGAAGAGAGCGGCACGGTCAAGGAAGGGCGCTTCTCCACGCCGGCCGAAGCCGAGTTCCAGCATCGCCGCGCGTTGCAGCGTTTGCTGATGCAGCAACTGGCGGAACCGGCGAAATTCCTGCGCGGCAAGTTGCCGGGGTTGACCGAGTTGGGCCTGATGTACCGCGACATGGGGCGTGTCGACAGTTTGGTCGAAGACATTCTGTTGGCCAGCCTCGACAGTTGCATTCTCGAGGGTGAAGACCCGCTGCCGCGTGATGGCGCCGGACTGGCGTCACTGGCCGAACGCAAACGCGGTGGCTGGACCGAGCACGCCGAGCGGCTGGCAAAGCTGACGCTGGAGATTCTCAAGCTCTGGCACGGCCTGCAAAAACGCTTCAAGGGCAAGATCGACCTCGCGCAAGCGGTGGCCCTGAACGACATCAAGCAGCAGCTCAGTCATCTGGTTTATCCGGGCTTCGTCCGCGAAACGCCGATACAGTGGCTCAAGGAATTGCCGCGTTATCTGAAGGCGGTCGAGCAGCGCTTCGAGAAAATCGGCGCCCAGGTGCAGCGGGATCGGGTCTGGAGCGGCGAATTGTCCGGCCTCTGGACGCAATACCAGACCCGCGCCAACAAACACGCCCAGGAAGGCAAGCGCGATCCGCAACTGGAGCTGTATCGCTGGTGGCTGGAGGAATACCGGGTTTCGCTGTTCGCGCAACAATTGGGGACCAAGGTGCCGATCTCCGACAAACGCCTGAACAAACAGTGGACCCAAGTCGAACCCTGACCCGATCACTGCGATCACTGCGATCAACACGATCAACACGATCAACACGATCAACACGATCCACTGTAGGAGCTGTCGAGTGAAACGAGGCTGCGATCTTTTGATCTTGATACGGAAGGTCAAAAGATCGCAGCCTCGTTTCTCTCGACAGCTCCTACAGTCCCACAGTCCCACAGTCCCACAGTCCCACAGTCCCACAGTCCCACAGTCCCACAGTCCCGCAGCGTTTGATCCAGCAAAAGGCGCCAAAACCCAATGTTTATGGCAAACTTCGCGCCTATAAACGCCGGCCCCGCGGTTTTGAGCCTTCACGGGTAATGGGCGATCGGAATAATGCGATGCCAGGTGTGCTTCCCGTGACGGGAACAGACCCTTTGTGTGTTGGTACGTCGGTGCCAACACTTTCTGCCTGACCAGATTAGAGAAACGACCATGCATAACGTCGTCATCAGCGGCACCGGCCTGTACACCCCGGCCAACAGCATCTCCAACGAAGAGCTGGTGCAGTCTTTCAACGCTTACGTCGCGCAATTCAACGCCGACAACGCCGACGCCATCGCGCGCGGCGACATCGAAGCGTTGACCGAGTCCAGCGCGGCGTTTATCGAAAAAGCGTCGGGCATCAAGAGCCGTTTTGTCATGGACAAGGACGGTATCCTCGACCCGCAACGCATGGCGCCGCGCCTGCCGGAGCGCTCGAATGACGAGTGGTCGGTGCTCTGCCAGATGGCCATCGGCGCCGCCGAACAAGCCTTGCAACGCGCCGGCAAGACCGCCGCGGACATCGACGGCGTGATCGTCGCTTGCTCAAACCTGCAACGCGCCTACCCGGCCATCGCCATCGAAGTCCAGGAAGCGCTGGGCATCCAGGGTTTCGGTTTCGACATGAACGTCGCGTGCTCCTCGGCGACCTTCGGTATTCAGGCCGCCGCCAACAGCGTGCAACTGGGCCAGGCCCGGGCGGTCCTGATGGTCAACCCGGAAGTCTGCACCGGTCACCTGAACTTCCGCGATCGTGACAGCCACTTCATCTTCGGCGACGCCGCGACCGCGGTGGTCATCGAACGTGCCGACCTGGCGACGTCCAAGTATCAGTTCGATGTCGTCAGTACCAAACTGCTGACGAAGTTCTCCAACAACATCCGCAATAACTTCGGTTTCCTCAACCGCGCGGCGGAAGAGGGCATCGGGGCCAAGGACAAACTGTTCGTGCAGGAAGGCCGCAAGGTGTTCCGCGACGTCTGCCCGATGGTCGCCGAGCTGATCGCTACGCACCTGGAAGAAAACCAGCTGAACATCAGCGACGTGAAACGCTTCTGGCTGCACCAGGCCAACCTCAGCATGAATCACCTGATCGTCAAGAAGTTGCTGGGACGCGAAGCCACCGAAGCAGAAGCCCCGGTGATTCTCGACACCTACGCCAACACCAGCTCCGCCGGTTCCGTGATTGCGTTTCACAAGAACCAGGATGACCTGGCCGCCGGTTCGCTGGCCGTGCTCAGCTCGTTTGGCGCCGGTTATTCGATTGGTAGCGTGATCCTGCGCAAGCGCTGATTTCGCCGTTAAAAGATCGCAGCCTCGTTGCACTCGACAGCTCCTACACGGCGTACGCCATCCCCTGTAGGAGCTGTCGAGTGCAACGAGGCTGCGATCTTTTTTGGGCGCAAACAAAACAGCCTCGCGTTGCTGCACCGGACGGATGATGGGGACCGGTGCACTAACGCGAGGCTGTAAAAATAGCTCAGGCTTCCTTGCCCGAGTCGTGTTGCCGGGAATCAGAACTTGGCTTCGGCATCCAGTTGCAGGGTGTTGATGTCCGAGTCTTTCAGGTTGGCGTTGGTGAAGTCCGAGTTCGCCATGAAGTACGTCGCGCCGAGGTTGAAGTTCTTGTCCAACTCGTAGCTCACTTTCAACTTGCTGCCGCGCGAACCGGTAAAGCCGTTGGCGAAGTCGGAGTCGGTGAAGGCGCCGACCACCGCGTTACGCTGTACGTCGCGATAGTTGTAGTCCACCGCGAAGCCGTAGATCTTGGTCTTGATACCGGCCAACCAGGCAGAGTCCTGATCGTTGCTGGCATCCTTGTTGTTGACGTACTGACCGTAGATCGACAGGGGCAGTGGCAGACCGCCGACGTCCAGCTGACCAAAACCTTCGTACAGCTTGAACTGCTCGTTCGGGCTGTTGCCGTTGATCGCCAGTTGCCCTGGGATCACGCCAGCGACCGGGGTGATGTCGTCGTCGTTGTCGTAGCCGTAGACGCTGCCGCCCAGGGTGAATTTCAGGTTGTCGGTGAGGGCGAAGCGCGCACCCAACTGACCGGCGTACAGGCGCAGGTCGTGCTTGAACTGCACGCCGTCGCCGTCGACGTTGTCCTTGAGGGTGTAGTGACCGGCGCTACCGAACAGCTCGGTGCTGGCGCCCAACGGGTATTTGTAAGCCAGGGACAGACCTTCCGGGCTGATATCGCTATCCCAGATGATGTCGCCCATGCTCACCCATTGCTGTGGCATCTTGCCGCCAACGATGTGCAGGTTCTTGGCGAAGTCGGGGTGGTAGTCGACGTAGCCCTGGTCCAGCCAGATCGACTTCTTGTCGAAGTAGTTGTCCAGGCTCTGGTTAGTCGAGCGAGGGTCGTCGTTGTTGCCGGTGGCGATACGGATGCCGGTGTCGACTTGCGGGTTGATCTCGGTATAGGCGCCCAGACGAGCACGGATGCGCTGACGATCCTGGTCTTTGTTGTTGGAAACGCCATCGTTGTGAACGGTTTCCTGACGGAAACGCACATCACCCTTGAATTGGGTCTTGGCAGCCCACGCCAGTTTCTGGTCGAAGGTGCTCAGTTCGTTGGTTTTCTTCGCGGTCGCGGCGATCTGCTCGTTGGTCTCTTGTTGAGCCTGACGGGCGATCTGCTGGTCTTTTTGGTCCCTGGCCAGCTCGGCTTGCAGTTCGCTGTACTGCGCGTTGGTAATCGAGCCGTTTGCCTTGAGCATATCGAGCAGTTTGGCGTCGACTGCGGCGCTGGCCGGAACACTCATGGCCAGCAACAGACCACCACACAGGGCTGCCGCAGTTTTCGTGGAAGCAAGACGCATATCAATCTCCGAAGATGAGAGTGGATGACTGGGCCATCCAGGGCACAACCGACCATTGATGGACGGAAAACAGTGGCCGGGGGTAGAACCCGACGCTCTAAAAACAGGCGCCAGTATCGCGATCGTTTATGACAGAGCGGTGGCAATGTGATGGCATCTCGATGACGATGCAAAGTCGTCGCGAACTATTGATCCAGAGCGCTGTCGTCGAATTGATCGTGTGCAATGGAGGGCGATAAGCGATACTCGCGAGGCTTTAAACGCGAAGAAGTGGAGAGGAAGTTGATGCCGTTGCAACGTTTGCAAAGCCTGTCTGACATTGCGTCGCAAGTGTGGGACGCGCTGGTGCCCGAGAATCAGCCCTTTCTGCGTCACGCGTTTCTCGGCGCGCTTGAAGACAGCGGCAGCGTTGGCCCCCATTCCGGCTGGCAGCCCGAGCATCTGCTGCATATCGAAGGTGGTCGCCTGATCGCCGCACTGCCCAGTTACCGCAAGTGGCATTCCTACGGCGAGTACGTGTTCGACCACGCCTGGGCGGATGCCTGTGAGCGTGCCGGAATCGAGTATTACCCCAAGCTGCTGAGCGCCGTGCCGTTCAGCCCGGTCAGCGGGCCGCGGTTACTGGCGTCCACGGTTGAGGACGGTTTCGAACTGCTCAATGGCCTGCCCGGTTATCTGGAGATCGAAGCGCTTTCCAGCGCCCACATCAACTTCACGGACCCGTTCACTGATGCTGCGTTGGCCGAGCAGCCGGGCTGGTTACAGCGCATCGGCTGTCAGTACCACTGGCAGAACCGTGGCTATCGGGATTTTCAGGATTTCCTCGACGTTCTCAGTTCGCGCAAGCGTAAACAGATGCGCAAAGAGCGCGAACAAGTGGCGGGGCAGGGCATCGACTTCGAATGGCTTGAAGGTCGGCAACTGGACGAGGCGCAGTGGGATTTTGTCTATGCCTGCTACGCCAATACCTACGCGGTGCGTCGGCAAAGGCCCTATCTGACGCGGGCATTTTTCAGCCTGTTGGCGGAGCGCATGCCCGAATCGATTCGGGTGGTGCTGGCCAAGCAAGGCTCGCGGCCGGTGGCGATGGCCTTCAGCCTGGTGGGTGGCGACAGTTTTTACGGCCGTTACTGGGGCTGTCTGGCGGAGTTCGACCGGCTACACTTCGAGACCTGTTTCTACCAGGGCATGGATTATGCGATTGCCAACGGCTTCCAGCGTTTCGACGCCGGCGCCCAGGGTGAGCACAAGTTGATTCGCGGATTTGAACCGGTGATCACGCATTCCTGGCATTACCTGAGGCATCCGGGATTGAAGGCGGCGGTGAAGGACTTTCTGCAGCAGGAGCGCGTCGGGGTACTGGCGTATGCCGAGGAGGCGAGGACCGCCTTGCCTTACCGACAAGACTGATCCTTTGCCAAGGCTTTAACTGCCTTCCTTGCCCAACCATCGATAGGTCACGCCGCCGACCACTGCACCGAGCAGTGGCGCTACCCAGAACATCCACAATTGCGCGATGGCCCAGCCGCCGACGATCAGCGCCGGCCCGGTACTGCGGGCCGGGTTGACCGAGGTGTTGGTGACGGGAATCGAGATCAGGTGGATCAGCGTCAAGGCCAGGCCGATGGCGATGGGTGCCAGCCCGGCGGGGGCGCGTTTGTCGGTGGCGCCGAGGATGATCAGCACGAACATGGCGGTCATCACCAGCTCACAGACAAAGCCTGCGGCCATCGAGTATTTCCCTGGGGAGTGTTCACCGTAGCCGTTGGAGGCGAGGCCGGCGGAAAGATCAAAGCCTTCCTTGCCGCTGGCGATGTAGTAGAGCAAGGCGGCAGCGATAACCCCGCCAATCACCTGGGCGATGATGTAGGCAGGGAGTTCCCTGGCCGGGAATCGACCGCCGACAAACAAACCGACGGACACGGCGGGGTTGAGGTGGCAGCCGGAGATATGGCCAATGGCAAAGGCCATGGTCAGCACCGTCAGACCAAAGGCCAGGGCCACGCCAAGCACCCCGATCCCCAGCGGAGAAGACGCGGCCAACACCGCACTGCCGCAACCCCCCAATACCAGCCAGAAAGTGCCTAACAACTCAGTGACTGAACGTTTGAGCAGAGACATGAGAACGTCCTTGATAGGCTTCCCTATCGAGACTGTGTCGAGTTTTGCATCCTGCAGATTTACGACAGGCTCCGCTCCGGAACCTTGGGTGATTACAGCAGGGTTTTTGTGGATTTCCAGTGGGTATGGGAAGTGCTGGGGGGTGTGGTTGGTGGGGGTTGGATTGGGGGCATATCCGTTTCTGCGGTAACGGCTGCTTTTGGTTCCGCCCTTACGGCGGGTCACTTTCGAAAATCCGGAAGCCGGCCCAGTCGAAAGTAACCAAAGCGCTTTGCCCCTCCATTCGGTGCCTCGCTTAGGCTCGGCATGCCCTCACTCCGGCATTGCTCCGGGGGCCCGCCGCCATCGGCCATCCATGGCCG